>NZ_BAAFZI010000007.1:0-73570 GCF_045862175.1 Lacticaseibacillus salsurae
TTCTGAGGTTTATGCAGTATTAGCATCTGTTTCCAAATGTTATCCTCCACTTAAGGGCAGGTTACCCACGTGTTACTCACCCGTCCGCCACTCGGTTTTAAAGCAATCAGTCCGAAGACTTCATGCAGCAAAACCTCGTTCGACTTGCATGTATTAGGCACGCCGCCAGCGTTCATCCTGAGCCAGGATCAAACTCTCATATAATGAGTTATTTGAATAGCTCGTTTGTTGTTCTTCACTAAAGCCGAAGCTTTAGATCCGAGATTTACTAGCGAATTGACTTCGCTCATGTTTAATTCTTTTCAATTAAGAAAAGCCCTATCACATTTACGAAACTTTGTTCAGTTTTCAAAGGACTACCGTTGCCACAAGACAACTTAATCAGTATATCTCGCAGGTAAGTCATTGTCAACAAGTATTTTTCAGTGATGAATATTTATTCACGCTGCTGAAACTTTACTTATGGCTGAGAAACAATCGCTCCTCATGACAACAACAAGTATCTTACCAGCTTTTGCTAGGGCTCGTCAACAATTTTCTCGACTTTTTTTGTCAGAACAAACTTCTCCGAATAACCCCGAAACAAATGCCTAGAGAATGAATATTCACCCAGCGTTTTTCCGAACAAAAGCATCTGAAACGTAGATAATGTTAACAAAAATAGATCGGCGATTGAGCCGATCTACTTGTCTAACCGTTCAAGATATTCATCGATCCAATCTTGTAAGTGACTGGCGATGGGGGCAAAGCCCGTGTGGACTTTGCGCGTGGTCCAATAATGCTTGCGGCGGCGAAAGGTGGTCATTTCTGGTGCTGGCATTAAAGCCCGCAGCGACAGCGAGATCTTGCCTGAAAACTCATCGATGTCCAAAATCACCACGGTTAAAGTCTGCCCGATGTGAAAATGGCTGTTTAACGACTTCACAAAGCCGTGTTGACATTCTGAAATATGCACGAGTCCTTGAGTGTGATCATCTAATAGTACAAACACCCCATAAGGCTGGATCCCAGTCACTTTACCTTCAATGATATCGCCGATGCGATAGTTCATTTATTCGCTGATCGTGACGGAATTGATCAAAATGTCTTCAACTGGCTTGTCACCTGGCAAGGTTTTGCACTTGCTGATGGCATCAACAACATCTTCGCCGGCTAACACCTGACCAAACACAGTGTGGCGATGATCTAACCACGGCGTGCCGCCATTTTTGTACGCTTCGATAATTGGTTCTGGATACCCTGCGGCTGGCATTTGAGCTGCCATTTGCGGGTTGAGATGTTCATTTGAGACGATGAAAAATTGTGAGCCGTTGGTGTTTGGCCCAGCATTGGCCATAGACAAGGCGCCTTTTAAGTTGAAAAGTTCGTTTGAGAACTCGTCTTCAAAAGGATGGCCCCAAATGCTTTCACCACCAGCACCGCTGCCCGTTGGATCGCCGCCTTGGATCATGAAATCGGCGATCACGCGATGAAACGAAATGCCATCATAGTAGCCTTTCTTGGCGAGGCCTAAAAAGTTCTCGACAGTTTTTGGGGCTTGATCTTTGAACAATGCAAAGGTCACATCCCCTTTGGTCGTATGCAAGGTCGCTTTGGGCCCGGCAAAGTTGGCTAAGTCTAATTGTGGGTACATAATTGCCTCCTAAAAGATTAATCTTACCTATTGTAACCGATGCATGACGCAATTGCGACGGAAGATAGTCGCAAGGCCTCAAATATGTTAGGGTAAAGCTATTAATTATTCCGTTTGGAGGATCCATTTTGACAACACATCGTTATGATATCACCGTGATCGGCGGCGGCCCAGTAGGTATGTTTGCAGCTTTTTATGCCGGCTTGCACAGCGCCGATGTTTTATTGTTGGAAAGCTTAGCCGAACTTGGTGGCCAACCTGGTAACTTGTATCCTGCTAAGATCCTTTATGATATTGGCGGCTACCCCCATATTTCTGGCCAAAAACTCGTTGAACAGCTTAAAACCCAAGTGGCGCACTTTAACCCGGCGATCCAAACCGCTACGAATGTGCAAACCATCACCAAAAATGACAGTGGTTTTACCCTAACGACCACCAATGGCACATTTGAAAGCAGATCTGTGATCATTGCGACTGGTGGCGGCGCGTTTACCCCACGCAAGCTGGCGATCGATTATGATCCGGCCTTAGACGATCACTTGGTCAATTATTTTGTTCGCGACTTAAACACCTTTAAAGACTTGGATGTGGCCATTGCTGGCGGCGGGGATTCAGCGATCGATTGGGCTTTGGCGATCGCACCGATCGCCAAAAGTGTGCATTTGATCCATCGCCGCAACCAATTCCGCGGGTTGGAATCCAGTGTTGAACAACTCAAAGCCAGCTCAGTCGTGCTGCACACCCCTTATTTGATCGATGGGGTCCAAGCTGACGGCAAGCGCGGCAATATCAGCTTAAAAGAAGTCCGTGGCGACCATACCCAAGTCCTCAACGTCGACAAATTGCTGGTCAACTATGGCTTCATGAGCGAAAACAAACAACTGCGCAATTGGGGATTGGATCTGGTCCATAACCAAATCGCTGTAGATTCGCAAATGCGCACCAATATTGCTGGTATTTATGCCATTGGCGATGCCGTCACTTACCCAGGTAAATTGAAATTGATCGCGTCTGGCTTTGGTGAAGCACCGATCGCGATCAATGAAGACTTACAAGCATTGTATCCAAATCGGCGCCAGCCTACTCACAGTACTCAGCTTTACCACTAAGGAGTCATATCATGACAAATGAAGAACGTTTAGAACAGCATACCCATGATCTGTTGACCGAACGCGGCGTTTCAATAGAAGCGATCGGCGAATTGGTCATGTTCTTACAAGAAAAATTCATCCCAGATCTGACGCTTGAACAAGCTTGTGACAACGTCAATATCGTCTTGCGCAAACGCGAAGTCCAAAACGCCGTGATGACAGGCATCCAGTTAGACAAGCTAGCAGAAGCCGGCCAATTAGACGCCCCTTTGGAAAATATCATTGCTGAAGATGAAGGCTTATACGGTGTCGATGAGATCTTAGCTTTTGCCATTGTTAATGTTTACGGCTCCATCGGCTTTACCAATTATGGCTATATCGATCGGGTCAAGCCTGGCATTTTAGCCAAGCTCAACGCCCATGAACCGGGGATCATTCACACCTTTTTAGATGATCTCGTCGGCGCGATCGCCGCTGCAGCTGCTAGCCGGTTGGCCCACGCTCATCCTGAACTTGAAGATGACAATTACTAAGTTTCAGCAAAAATCATGGCATCTTGCCTAAAAGCGCCTATAATCAAAGAAACTACGAAAAAGGAGTCGGGCATGCAACTGATCGATTTTATTTTACACATTGATGAGCACTTGATCTATATTGTGAACGATTTTGGCAACTGGACCTACTTGATTTTATTCGCGATGGTTTTCATTGAAACGGGTGTCGTGATCTTTCCTTTCTTACCAGGCGATTCGCTGTTATTTGCCGCTTGTGCATTAGCGGCAAACCAAGCCTATCACTTAAATGTTTGGTTGTTTTTCGGGCTATTTCTCGTTGCGGCAGTGCTTGGCGACACGGTCAATTACGAGATCGGCAAACACATTGGCTTGGCCGCCTCGAATTCCAGCGTGTTTGGGCGTTTGATCAACCACGATAAACTGGCTAGCGCCGAGCACTTCTTCAACAAGCACGGAGGCAAAACCATTGCCATTGCGCGCTTCATGCCGCTGATCCGGACTTTCGCCCCATTTGTGGCAGGCGGTTCGAATATGCATTACGGCAAGTTCATCCACTATAACTTCTTAGGTGGGTTCTTGTGGGTCACCATGTGTTGCACGTTAGGCTTTTTCTTCGGCAACGTGCCGTTTGTCAAAGCGCACTTTTCAGTCGTGGTCCTTGGGATCATCTTCATTTCCTTGATTCCAGTATTAGTCACCGCGTTGCGTAGCCGCAAACCCGTCACAGAATAGCAAAAATGCCTCCCCCAGTTTTGGGGAGGCATTTTTTAATGTCTGGCATCTTGGCGACCGCGCCAAATGCCATAGATCATCACCGCTTCAAATAAGATCAAGGCGAGGGCAAAACACGCTGAAAAGAAATCTTCTGGCAAGACATTGATGATTGGGTCAACTGCTGGGTCAAACAACCAATCATCGTTGCGAAACAACACTTCATGAAAGCGAATGAACACCGCATTAAAGTTCACCGCCATCAAAGCGCCTAACACCAATGGCACCACTGCACCGATTTGAAAACTGCGCACCATTTGCCAGCGCTGACGCTTTTGTGTCAGTTGCCGCCAAGTGCGCACCCCTGGGATCACCGTCAGCAAAAAAACGACAATGTCGAAGATAAATAACTTGCGCACATCAGCAAAATGCGTCGCGCCACTCACTGAATCGGTGAAATCAAGCATATGTAACTTCGGGATCCAAGGCAGCTGCAAGTAAGCCATCAACTGCACATAATTGTGATAAAGCCGGCCAAATGATAACCCACTGACGCGCGTTAAGCCGTCTTTGAGCACAAATACCGGAAAAATCGCGTAAGTCAACAACACTGTGCCCCACACCACGCCTGAAATGATCAATAACCATAAGGCGACTTTTTGCCACCAACGCATGGCTATACCTCCCAGTCTGCTAAGCTTTCCACTTGATGCGTCGGTTGGATCGGTTGCGCCGCGACGAATTCATGCGTGGAAATGCCGGTATACACCAGTAATTGATCGATATTGGCATTGATCCCAGCTTGAATATCGGTTTTGTAGTTATCGCCGACCATCACCACTTTATCACGCGCCAAACCCATGCGCTTCAAGCCTTGTTCCATAATGATCTTTTCTGGCTTGCCGATGTAAAAGGCTTTTTGTTGCGTGCTGCGTTCAACTAAAGCGATCACTGAGCCTGCACCTGGCACATGGCCGCGTTCATTAGGCAAGTTGGTATCGGCATTGGTGCCGATGAACTTGGCGCCGCGTTGGATCGCCAACGTCGCCAGTTCAAACTTGTGATAAGTGACATCATAATCCAGCCCCACTACCACATACTCAGGATCAAACTCGTTAAACGTCAGCCCCACATCCAGCATCGCTTGTTTCAAGCCGATCTCGCCGATCACATAAACCGAATGGCCATGGGCGTCGCCACCACAATCTTGTTGGATCCACGCTGCCGTGGCCAAACTCGGCGTATACACTTGTTCAGGGGTGGCATGGATGTCATGATTTTCTGCCAAGTTCTTGCAAACAGCCGCCGGTGATTTGGTGGTGTTATTGGTTAAAAACAAAAATGGGATCTGCGCTTTTTGCAGGCGTTCCACAAAATCTTTGGCTTCTGGGATGCGCTGGCGTCCGCGATAAACCGTACCGTCTAAATCGATCATGTAACCAGAATATTTCAAGTTGTGCCCCTACTTCTCATTGGATTCACGCTGGCGGATCGTAAAATGCCGCTTGCGTGGTTGACTTGGTGCAACAGTTTGCGCGTGTTGCTTTTTGATGCCACCAGTGGTCACTGGTTGGCGCCGTTCTTGATATGGTTTTTTATTGGTATTGCGGCGCCGTGAGCGCCCGCGTTCATTGCGACCTTTGTGCTTAGGCTTTGGTGCTGGTGCATCCAAGCGCTGCAACACAAAATACGCACAGCCAAAATTACAATATTCATTGATGTAATCCATCAACGTGGCAATGGTTTGGCCTTTAGTCGCATGGCGGCTGTCGTTGGCGTAAAAGCCTTTCAAACGCAACTGGTCATATCCCCAGTCACCGACGACAAAGTCATATTTGTCTAACACGTCGGTATAACGCACGGCAAAAGCCGCCACGTCAAAAGGTTGTTTGTGCAGCAACACGATCTTGTAGCGGCGCTGATCGATGGTGATCATATCGTCAGCAACTTTTGCCACTGCCACCAAAGGCAATTCCACGCGTGGTGGGGTTTGCTCATCTGGGTTCTTTTTTGGCATGAGACAGCCTCCTTTCATAATGTTTAAGTATAGCACTATCCTGGCACCAGACGAAACCGCCCCAGCTTGATGTGCCCATGAAAAAAGCCGCCGCAGCGACTTTTAACGATCAAGCTTGTACCAAGGCTTCAAACCTGGTGGCTAACGTGGATTGGGCGGCTGGCTGCAACAATGGTCGCAATTGAGGCCAAAAGCTGAAGTGAAAATACGCCGCTGAAAAACCGTGATCGGCTAATTTACGAAACCCCAAAGTGATCAACCCATTCACTTGCCCCAAATTTGGCGGCGGGGTGCTTGCTAACACGTCGCGGCGCAAAGCTTGCAACGCTTGAACATCATCTGCTGCCATTATCCCACCTCCTAGATGTATAATGACAGTTTATCTAGAATTCCATTAAAAATCAATGTGAAATCATCGGTTTTGGAGCTTTTTTTGTTTGATGGCAAACAGCTGATGGACTTCTGCCGCTGACAACGGACTGCCCCATGGGATCGGCAACCAGTCGCGTTCTGGCGCGTCAACCCCGACATTGAGATTTTCGGCGATCGGCACCATGTTGTGATGAATATGCCCGTGCAGATTCAACGTTTGTTTGGTGATCCCTAACAACATGGGGTAATGAGTCATAATGAATTGGGTGTGATCGTCTTTAATAATGGTGCCGACTGGATGAAATTCAAATTTCGCTTGCCCATGCCAGCCAGGGTCGTTTTTGTGCAAGAATTTAAACAAGCTTTGGTAATCGTGATTGCCTTTAATGAAGCGAATGCGGCCATTAAGTTGCAATAAAATCGCCAATACCGCTTGATCTGTCGGCACCTGTTCCGGATTCATGGCGATATCGCCTAAGTGATACACCACATCATTGTCATCCACACGCGCATTCCACGCGTGGATCAAAGCCGTATCCATGGCCTCAACGGAATCAAATAAGCGCGGGGCGAAATCATTTTGGCCGAGTAAGTCGCGATGAAAAAAATGGGTATCTGCAATAAAAAAGTTCATTTAATCGCTCCTTTTTGCCGCTGACGTACGACCCACATGGTGGTCGGTACCGTCAAGATCACGGCGATCACTGAAAATAACACTTGCAACAACTCGCCGACAAAGATCTGGTTATTTAAGATCTGCCACAGTGGATACTTCAACTGGGCAAACCAAATGAACAGCGCCGAAAAACCGCCAAAAAAGCCAAAAAACAAGGTATTCATTGCCGTACCGATAATGGTGGTTTCAATTTCCCGCAAACCAGGTACCGTCGCGGCATCCCCTAACTCGATCACCCCAGCGGCAACAGCACAAGCCGCTTCAGCAATGGCGCCAAGCGTACCTAACAAGCCGGTGGCGATCATCAATTGTTGAAAGCTGACACCGATATACACACTAAAGCCTTCCAGCTCTTCAGAGTCTTCTTGGCCAAACCCAGAAGTTTGGGACAACCACACGCCTAACACGACCACCAGCAACACGCCAGCCATCACCAGCAGCGACGCCACAAATGCCGGTCCGGCCACTTGCAAACGACTGGTACTCATAAAAATCGTCGTTGCCAACACCAATAAGCCGATCACAAACGCCACTGCCACTGGCGAAAAGCCGCCTGCCATCAGCACCACTGCTAAGATCATCAACACGGTATTGATCGCCAACGCCAAGAAATTACTGATGCCTTGCCTGCCACCGACTAATACCATTAACACCAATAACGCGATCACTAAGCCGACCATTGCATTCATGCCGCACGCCTACTTTCTTGCCAATGTGCGACCAAAGCCGCTAACCCGCTGGTCAAAGGGATCGCCAAGACGATCCCAAACGCTGAGATCAACGCTTGGGCAAACCCCAAACCCATCACCCAACTGACAGTGGTGGCAATGGCATTGTCATTGCGCAACCACAACACGGCTTCATTAAAGGTCCCAGCAATAAAAATCATAAACAAAACGGCGATCAGCGGACCCATCACATTGCGACCGATTGCCATGCCTGCTTGAAACCGGGCTTTGGCGCCATCGGGCAATTGAAAAATCGCCACCGCAATATCGGAGCATTCATCAAGCACTGCCCCAAGTGAGCCGATAATGATCTGCACAAAAAATAGCAACTGTGGCGCTTGTGTGACATAATTGACCGTTTCCAAATGCAGTCCTTGATAATGCGTCGCCGCAAAAATCGCATACCCTAACGCCACTGCCAAAGCCGTGGCTAAAATCGTCGCGGTGCTGACCACTGTAGCCAAGGGTTTAAATCCGACCACAAACAAAGTCGTGATCACTGCAAACGCAATGGCCACGAGGCTAAACAAGAAAAAAGCAAGCACTTGATGGCTGGCGATCTCCACATGCAACGCCAAAATAAACACCACCGCATTGGCTGCTAGTGAGGCCAAAGTCACCCATAAGTGCTTTTTCATGATCAACCCTAGCAATACCACCGTGGCTGCTACTAAGGCCAACAGTGTGGCATCGCGTTTGATTCCAGAGATCGTATAATGTGCAGCAGCATTTTGCGATAAGAACACTTGCGCGCCGACATGCAACTTGGCATCTTCAGCGCCGCTATTTGAATAGGCATTGCGCAAATGCAACACTTGCCCGGAATTTTTGGTGTTGAGCAGCTTGGCTTGCAACGCTTGGGTATGCAGGCGATCATGATTATCAAAGTTGTCAGTTTGCGCCACCGTACGAATGGTTTTTGTTGCCGTCACCCGCGCGATGGGTTTGGTATACATGCCAGCGTCAAATTGCCCGCCAACAAATACCACCACAAACGCCACGAGTGGCCACAACCATTTCAGCCACTTAGCCAATGTGATTTTGCCGTAAGATCTCGTCATAAGCGTCTTTGATCGGGCCTTGGGGCTTTTCCCATTGTTCCCAGTGGTCCAAATCTACCGGCGGCATAGTATAATGGTCATTAATGTAGCGTTCATACTTGCGCACTGCGGTAGAATGAGGAATATTAAGTTGCATGATCCGCACATACCGGATCAAGTGCTTCATGACCGCTTTTTCTGCGCGTCCATTCATTAAAATATTACCCAATTCATAATATCGGGTGCCATCATTCAAGGTGATCTCTTGAATCAAATCAAAAACCTGATCATTTTTAGCCATATTATCCCTCTTATTTCGTTATCGTTAATTTGCAAAGGAGCTCACGATGTCAAAAACTTTGCGCCTCTCGCTTTTGTTGGCTTTTTGGGCCTGTTTATCCGCTTTTGTAGTCGTCGGCCATCGCGGCGATCCGCTTGCTTATCCAGAAGAAACCTTCCAATCGGATTCAGCTGCGTTTGCCGCTGGCGCTGATTATGTGGAACTTGACGTGCAAGTCGCCAAAGACGGGACGTTAGTGATCCAACATGATCCCACCTTGTTGCGCACGACAGGATCAGATGTCACCATCGCCAGTTCCAATTATTCGCAAATCCAGCAATATCATACCAAAAATGGCGAACCGATTCACAGCCTCCAAGCGCTTTTTACCCATTATCAACAATCAAATGTGAAATTCCTGATCGAAACCAAAATCGAAAAAGGCGTCCCGCATCCCCAAATGGAACAAAGGATCGCCGCTTTAGTCAAACAATACCACATGCAAGATCGGGTGATGTTTCACTCTTTTTCGTTAAGTTCACTTAAACGCCTGCAAGTGCTGTTGCCTAACGTCCCGCGGATCTTCATTGTTGGGTCGCTGAAGCGCATCACGTTTGCGGTATTTCCTTATGTCACTGGCATCAATATTTCATCCACTTTAGTCACTGCCAAGTTGGTATCTGACCTGCACCACATTGGCCAAAAAGTGTATGTGTGGGACGAAATGAATGAAAATGCCGCCAAGTGGCGCTGGTTATCCAACATCCCCATTGACGGGGTGGTCACCAATTACCCTGCCTTGGCGCATCAATACCAACTGCTAACTAAAGATGCCCAAAGCCATCCGCTTGATGCGTTAGCCACCAACAATTCCACCAAAGCTTTGCCAGTATACGAAAATCCTTACATGCCAAACTTACGCAAACAAACCATCGCCCCTGGCAAAACCTTCACCGTGATACGTGCCATCCGCTCACAAGGGGTGACTTATGATCAAATCGACACCAATGCCTTTGTCCCAGCTAATACATTGAATTTGGCGCCGATGGCTGGCTGGGCGCAATTGCTCGTGAACCAACACGCCACAGTTTGTGCCAAAACTACTTGGCAAGTGCCCACGCGCGCTACTGCCAATGCGCAAAGTGCACAAAGCGGCACCTTGACTGCAGGATCGACTGTGACGATCACCGCCGTAAAATTGCACCGCGAACAGGTGTGGTGTCAAACCCAAGCTGGGTGGGTCAAAGCTAGCCACTTAAAATTACATTTGCACTTAACTGATGCGCGGTTGTGGTTGCGTCAATTCAATACTGTCACCACATTAACGCGCCCGCAGTTGAGTTTAGGCCAAACGTCTATCGACACCTTAGATTTTCAAGCATTAGGCTTAAGTGTGTAAATTCCAAGCGCTTCACCATCATGGTGAGGCACTTTTTGAATGCTGGTTTAAAAATAGCCAGCGCTTTGAAAATCTGTTATCGTGAAGGTATTAAATTAAAAGGCGGAAAATATCATGACAATCGATTGGCAAAAAGTTGCTGCAAGCTATGAACGCGACTTGTTAACAGATCTTAAAGCGCTGATCGCCATTCCTTCAGTGCGCGACGTTGACCACAAAACCGCAGACGCCCCTTTAGGCCCTGGCCCAGCCAAAGCACTGCATGCCATGCTTGATTTGGCCAAGCGCGATGGGTTTGACACCTTAAATGTTGAAAATGTTGCCGGTCGGATCAGCTTTGGCCAAGGCGACACCACCTTAGGGATGCTCGGGCATGTCGATGTGGTGCCAGCAGGTGATGGTTGGCAAAGTGACCCCTTTGTTGCCAAGATCCAAGATGGCCGCATTTACGGGCGCGGCAGTGCTGATGACAAAGGCCCTACACTAGCGGCTTATTACGCTTTGCGTTTATTAAAAGATCAAGGCATCACCCCCAAGCAAACGGTGCATTTTATCATTGGCACTGACGAAGAATCCAACTGGTACGGCATGGACCGTTATCAAGCGACGCAAACCATGCCAGATTACGGTTTTTCTCCTGATGCGGAATTTCCGATCATTAATGGCGAAAAAGGCATCAGCACGTTGCGCTTATCATTTGCCGCGCAACCCACTAGCGGCTACACCAGCATGACCGCTTTTGACGCTGGGTTGCGGGTCAATATGGTGCCACAATCAGCCACAGCCATTTTGCATGGTAACTTGCCACAAGACTGGCAAGCGCAAACTGACGCTTATGCCCAAGCCAACCACGTCACCATCAGCTATGGTGATACTGCCGATGGCGTGCAATTCACTGCGGTGGGCTTTGGGGCGCATGCCTTAGAGCCAAAGGCCGGGATCAACGCAGCGACGCATTTGGCCACGTTGTTGGCGCCTTGGGTCGATGACCCCGCTAGTCGCTTATATTTGCAAACCATTGCCGATCATTTGCACAATGATTCACGTGGGCATCAGTTAAATATCGCCTTTAGCGACGCGATCATGGGCGATTTGACTGCCAGTGCCGACTTATTTACTTTCCGGCCAAATGGCGAACAAACCATTGCCATCAATGTTCGCTATCCGCAAGGCATTGATCTGGCCACGATCCAAGCCAAGATGCAACAAGCTTTAGGCGATGCTGTCACCGTCGCCATTACTGAAGCTGGCCACACCCCACATTACGTCTCAGGCGATGATCCATTAGTCAAAACCTTGCTACAAGTGTATCAAGACCATACTGGCCATGATGGCCATGAACAATCCATTGGTGGCGGCACTTATGGTCGGATCATGAAACGCGGTGTGGCTTTTGGCGCCATGATGCCAGGGCGAGAAAATGTGATGCATCAAGCCAATGAATACATGCCGATCGAAGATATCATGCATGCTGTGGCGATCTACGCGGATGCGATCTATCGCTTGACACAAGCCTAGGCGCGGTAAGGTTTAGCCCACGTCTTATTTAGGCCCATTGCGGGTTTGCGGATGACGACGCGTTGATCTTGATCACCGATTTTGGTCAAGAATCCTTGCACCAATTAAAAAGCTGAGACGAAAATTCGTCTCAGCTTTTTAATTGGCCTTTACAATATGTAACAAGTCACTAAAGTCGTTGAATGTGTACGTGGCAAAAATCGGCCCGCGGTTGGCGTTGAAATGCGGATTGAACCAAGCCGTATCCAAATGGGCGTTGCGCCCGCCTTGAATGTCTGAGGTTAACGAATCGCCAATAATCAAACTAGTTTGCGGGTTAAAGTGCGGGGTGCGCTTGGCCACATAATCAAAAAAGGCTTTCGTGGGCTTAGGCGCGCCAATGGTATCTGACACGAAAATATCGTCAAAGTAATCGATCAAATGACTTTTCGTCAACCGATACCGTTGGGCCGCTTCAAAGCCATTGGAAACAATATACAAATGGTAATCTCGCAAGGCTTGCAAGGTGGCTTCAACGCGCGGGATCAACACTGCTTGGCGATTGACCAAGGTGAAGTAATCTTTTTCCACCGCTTCAGGATCGCCTGGCAGCGCCAGTTGCTTAAATAATTGTCGCATGCGTTTATAAAAGATCTGCTCGCGGGTGATGGTGCCTTGTTCATATTGGCGCCACAACTTGGCATTGATCGCCAAATAAGTCGCCTCTAGCTTCGCCGTATAAGCAATGTGGTGTTTTTCAAAGGTGGCTTGAAGGCTTTTGAGCTCGCCGGCTTCAAAATCCAAAAGCGTATCGTCTACATCAAAAAATAAATTGCGGTACATGAGTTGTTGACCTCCCAGCCGTAAACATGACTTAACGCTACCACGAGGCCAAGCTTTCGTCTAGCTGTAAAAATACTGTAACTGGACGGTGTTTCACCTTTAATGGTGTTTACAACAATCTAATGATAAAATGAGCCATATTGCACAATTTTAAAAGGTGGGAAAAATGTGAAGACGCCAAAAAACTGGTGGCGTGCGCTGATCGCTCGGCTCAACACCCGAGTTCGCGCCAACAAAAATGAACAAGCCCTTCCGGCGTTATCGACCAAAACCTGGCCTTTGTATTTAGACATCGTCTTGCAAGCCTTCAAAACCATTGTCTACTACGCTGTGGCAGTCATTGCCATTGGCGGCGTGTTTGGCGTCGGCTTGTTAGCCGGCTACTTTGCTGCGATCGTTTCTGATACCGCGGTGCCATCAAAAACTGCCATGGCGCGCACGTTAAGTAATGTCGATCAATCAACCAACTTATATTTTGCCAACAATGTCGAATTGACCCATGTAAAATCAGACCTGATCCGCGATACCGCCAATCTTTCTGATATTTCCCCATGGGTGCAAAAAGCGATCATCGCCACTGAAGATTCCGATTTTTACACCAACTCTGGGGTGTCGCCAAAATCGGTGATCCGCGCAGTATTTTCCGAATTCTCCGGCGTCGGCAGTCAAACTGGTGGCTCAACCTTGACCCAACAAGTGGTCAAGTTACAGTTCTTGAATTCTGAAACGACCTTCAAACGCAAAGTAACGGAAATCATGTACGCATTGCGGGTCAATCACTTCTTCTCCAAAAAGAATATTTTGCAGTCGTACTTGAACATCGTCACTTTAGGCCGCAACAATAAAGGCCAAAACATCGCCGGGGTGCAAACTGCAGCCCAAGGGTTGTTTGGCAAAAATGCCAAAGACTTGAACTTACCAGAATCAGCCTTTATTGCTGGCTTGCCGCAAAGCCCGTCAGTCTACACGCCTTACACTGCCAATGGCACGTTAAAAACGGACTTGTCTGCCGGCATCAGTCGTCAACATACGGTATTATTTCGGATGTATCGCGATGGCGCCATCACCAAAAAACAGTACCAAGACGCGTTGAAGTTCGACTTAAAAGCCGACTTCAAAGGCCATGACACCACTGATTCCGATGCCTCCACCAAGTATGCGTATGTGTATAACATGGTGACGTCTGAAGCCAAATCGATTTTGGCTTTACAATTGGCCAAACAAGACGGCCACACCCAAGCTGATCTCAACAAAGATACCGCCTTGGACAATCAATATCTCGCCGATGCGCAAAACTTGTTGACCACTAAAGGTTATCAGATCCATTCCACCATCAATAAACAAGTTTACGACTCGATGCAATCAGTCGTGAAGAATGCTTATCTTGGCTATACTTATACCAGCAGTGAAATCGACCCAGAAACCGGCGAATATGTCACCGACTCCGAACCTGTCCAAAACGGTTCCGTCTTACTCGACAACACCACAGGCGCTGTGATCGGGTTTGTCGGCGGGGTGTCTGGGGAACTCAACCATATTTACACCACCAGAAGCCCAGGTTCTTCGATCAAGCCATTGGCCGTTTATGGCCCGGCGATCGAAAATCAATTGATCGGCTCACAAACCATGTTGGCTGATTTTAAAACCAACTTTACCAACTATTCCGTCACCGATTATGGCGGCCAGATCCAAAACAAATTCATTTCCGCCACTGACGCGTTGGCGCAGTCTTACAACATTCCTGCCGTTAACTTATATAATGAAGTCCGCCAAAAAACCAACGTTAAAAACTACCTCACCAAAGCCGGCATCAACACCTTAACGGCCAACGATTACTCGCAACTGGGCTTAGCGCTTGGCGGGACTGATTATGGGGTATCCGTTGAAGATCAAGCCAGTGCCTACACCACTTTCGAAAATGGTGGCAATCACACGGATGCGTATGTCATTGACAAAATCGTCGATCCTGGCGGCAATGTGATCTATCAACATAAAGCCGCCAACACCCGGGTCTTTTCCCCAGCAACGACTTATATCATGCAACAGATGATGCATCAAGTCGTCGCCAAAGGCACGGCGGCCAGCTTGAATTACCAGTTGAGTTTCAACACCAACAACTTGATCGGTAAAACTGGGACGTCAAACGACTACAAAGATATTTGGTTCGTCGGCTCTACACCTGGCGTCACATTGGCGTCATGGATCGGCTATGACAATGCCAATGGGACTCAATATAACTTGTCTAGTTCCGCTTCAGACACCAACTTGGCTTACTGGGCGAAGTTGGCCAATGCTGCATACCGCGTCATTCCCGGTCAGTTCAAAGCCGACCAAACCAGCAGTGCTCCAAGCACGGTAAAGTCAGCCACAGTTTCCAAGCTCACTGGCGAAAAGCCAGGCAGCGTCACCTATGATGGCAAATCCTATAACGTTTCTAGCAGCGGTGGCACTGTCACCAGCTTGTACAACAACTACTTACCAGGCGTCACCACCGAAAACTTCGGGATCGGCGGCAGCTCTGATAACTACAAGAAGTTCTGGGAATATGTTGGCGGCAAAAAGTCCAACGGTTATGGCAAGATCACCACATCAAGTACCTCAAGCACCAACCAATGATCACTGGGGACTAATAGGTATTGCATACTAGTCCCTGATGCAACAACAACCGCTTTGCCAAATCGGCAAAGCGGTTGTTTTTTGATATCAAAGGATCATTGAATGATCTGGAATTCTTTTGGGGTATGGGTAAAGGGTTCACACCCAGTTGCGGTGACATGGACACAATCTTCGATCCGCACGCCAGCAACCCCTGGGATATAGATCCCAGGTTCAATAGAGAAGCACATGCCTTCAACTAATTCCATGTCGTTGCCTGCCATGATCGATGGAAATTCATGGGTGGACATGCCGATGCCATGACCTAAGCGGTGGTTGAAGTATTCGCCGTAGCCAGCTTTTTCGATCACATCTCGGGCGATCTTATCCAAATCACTGGCGCGCAAGCCAGGACGTACTGCCGCTTGAGCAGTGAGTTGCGCTTCTAAACACACATCAAAGATCTCACGCGCTTTTGGCGAAACGTCGCCGCCAAATGCCACCGTCCGCGTGGCATCTGACATATAACCATGGTTGTTGGTCCCAAGATCAAACAACACCAATTCGCCTGGCTGGATTTTGGTGGCTTCTGGGCCACCATGAGGGTCCGCTGCATCCATGCCTGCTTGGACGATCGTGTCAAACGACATGTGCATGACGCCTTGTTTCATCATCGCATATTCGATTTCAGCCACGACAGCTTGTTCCGAGCGGCCCGCTTGCAAAGCTGCAAACCCAGCAGCAAAAGCCGCATCGGCTTGTTGGCCAGCCACTTTCATGGTCGCCAGTTCCGCATCGGTTTTGATCAATTGTAAGGCTTGGATCTTCATGCTGACATCAGCGGGAAAACTGGCTTGTGGGAACTGGCGGGTAATGGCTTCAAATTTTTGCACCGCCAAATCAAGCTTTTCAATGCCCCACTTCAATGGGTTGGGGTTGATGGCGCGAATATGATCTGCGATCAAGGCAAAGGGATCTTCATGATCGAGGTAGCCAAACACTGGGTAGTCCCAGCCAGCCTTTTTCACGGCTTGAATAGACAAAGCTGGGGTGAACAAAAATGGTTCATGGTCTGGAAACACGAACAAACCGGTGACGCGTTCTTCTGGATCTTGAAAGAAGTTGGTAAAGTAGTTGATGTTGGTGAAATTGGAGATATAAGCGACGTCAAGGCCTTGGTCTTGGACCCATTGTTGCAAGTTTTGCAGTTGTTGATTCATCTTGTCTCGCTTCCTTTTTTCACAATTGTTTACTTGGGTAGTATACCATGAAAGCCGTCACACCGGCTTTCTGAAAAATGGTCGTGAAAGTTTCCCTGAAAAATTCAGTAAAACGCTTGCATTCCCTACCATAGTTTGCTAGAGTGAATTGTAAATTAAGCAAGTATTTATCGCTACTGTGAAATAAGGAGCTACACAAATAATGGAAAAACAAACAATTACGATTTATGATGTTGCACGGGAAGCAAGCGTTTCAATGGCCACCGTTTCGCGGGTCGTCAATGGGAACCCGAACGTTAAACCAGCAACGCGCAAAAAGGTCTTGGAAGTGATCGACAAACTCGATTACCGGCCAAATGCCGTGGCCCGTGGCTTGGCTTCTAAAAAAACCACCACTGTCGGCGTGATCATCCCTGATGTGACCAACATGTTCTTCTCAAGTTTGGCTCGTGGGATCGATGATGTGGCCACCATGTACAAGTACAACATTATTTTGGCTAATTCGGATGAAAACTCCCAAAAAGAAGTCCAAGTCCTTAACACCTTGTTGGCCAAACAAGTGGACGGCTTGATCTACATGGGCCATGATATTTCTGACAGCATTCGCCAAGAATTCTCCCGTTCCAAGACCCCAATCGTTTTGGCAGGTTCGGTGGATCCTGACGAACAAGTCGGTTCTGTCAATATCGATTACGTTGCCGCAGTGGAAGCAGCTACCACACAATTGATCAACTCTGGCAACAAAGCCGTCGCCTTAGTCACTGGTCCTTTGAGCCAACCAATCAACGGTGAATACCGCTTGCAAGGTTACAAGAACGCCTTGGCAAAAGCGGGTTTGGCTTATGATGAATCCTTGGTCTTTGAATCTGAAGCCTCTTATCATGCCGGCTTGGCTGTCTTCAAGCAATTGCAAAAAGCCGGTGCCACTGCCGCATTAGTCGGCGACGACGAATTGGCCTTTGGCGTATTGGATGGCGCGATCGACGCTGGCGTTTCGGTTCCTGATGACTTCGAATTGATCACGTCCAACAACACCAAGTTGACTGAAATGGCGCGTCCACAAATGACTTCCATTGACCAACCATTGTATGATATCGGTGCCGTGGCCATGCGCTTGTTGACCAAGATGATGAACAAAGAAGAAATCGACGCCAAAACGATCCGTTTAGGCTTTGACATCACCAGCCGCAAGTCAACCAAATAGTTTTGCTGAAATCAGGCCTAGTGCCTGATTTTTTTTGCGCTTAATCTGATTTTGGCACATGATAATGCGTGCTGGCGCCATGCCCATGGACATTATCATTAACGATATCGCGCCCTGGATGCACCAGGTGATGGGTATCGCGAAACTCGATGCGCATTTTAGTGTGAGCCCGCAGATCTTGCATCACTTGTTGATACTTGGCGGCATCGCGCGGCATTTCCATGAGATCATAGCTGTAATGCAAGGCATCACCAAAGCGCCACGCCTGCAAGAAAAACGAGTAGCGATCAAAATAATGATTATTCACCACCAATAAGACATAACGCCATTTATACTTGCGCAAAAAATACTTATCAAAATTAGCGATCAATTGCCGTGATTCTAATAACATAGGCCCCTCTTTTCTAGCCAGCATGCCCGCCGACCAACCCTGAACGATCGATCGCCGTGCCGCCATCAGTTTTGGAATAACCACGCACAATGGCTTTATACCCAAAGCGCTCGCGGATCTTATCGATGCTGGCGGCTAGTTTTTGTTCGGCTTCTAGTTGCTCAACATTTTCAAATAAGTCCGTTTGGATCGTGGCTGGCTTGCTGATGCGATTGACGCGCACGCCGACATTGCGGATCGCATTGCCTTGCCACTTTTTGTGGAGTAGATAACGTACCGCGCGGATCACGTCATCGGTGCGATTGGTCGGGTCGATATGCGTTTGCGCGCCCCAGTGAGTCTTGCCTTGCGCGTCTGGTTCGGCAAACCCCACGGAAATGCCCACAACTTCGCCAACCACCCCATGCTTGCGCAAGCGCGTGGCCACTTGATCGGCAATTTCTGACAACACGGTTTCTAGATCTGCCATGGTGGTGTAATCGCGCATCAACACTTGCGAATTGCCATACCCTTTGTTTTCGCTACGCGGCAAATACCGACGCGCCAGATCAGAGTAATCGATTCCCCATGCGTGAAAATACAAGGCATCCCCTAAAATCCCAAAGCGCCGATGCAGCAGTTGCCGGTCACTTAACGCCAAGTCTTTGAGCGAATATATCCCCATGGCTTCAAGCTTGGCTGCGGTTTTGTTGCCAATGGACCAAAAATCCGTCAGCGGATCGATCTGCCACAACTTGGTTTTCACATCGTCGTAATCCCATTTGGCGATCCACGGGGCTTTTTTCTTGGCCTCATTATCCAATGCCAGCTTGGCTAATAAAGGATTTGGACCAATGCCTACCGTAGTGAAAATACCAGTGGCTTGTTGCACTTGCTCACGGATCGCTTGGGCGATTTCGTCATTGCTGCCAAATAATTCATGTGAAGCCGTGACGTCGATAAAAGATTCATCGATCGAATACACATACCAATGTGCATCATCTGTGAACTTGCGGTAGATCTCATTGATGCGGTAATTGATCTTGATGTAATCGCTCATATGCGGGTCGACGACTTGGATATCCATATCCGGGCGCAATTCAAATTGCCGCGTGCCTAATTTCACCCCATAATCTGATTTGGTGTCAGGCGATGCCGCCAAAATCAACCCACCGGCAGATTCTGGCCGCGACAATACCGCGTTTTTTGCTGCAAGCGGATATTCTGCGCGGCGAACGGCTTCCACACTGGCATAAAATGATTTGCAATCGATACACATGATGTCGCGTACTGGCAAGCGTTTCGGGTCATCAAGCGGCGTGGTCATGCCGCCCACCAATGCTTAGAAGCCACGGTGCGCACATGACGCATATCTGCCACTGATAGTGCTTGGATCCCGCCATCTTGTGCTTGCAAAAACACCCGGCCAGCATCACACCCGACCACCACGCCAACAACTTCCGGCAAATACGCCGCATCCCACATAGCGTTAAGTTGAATGGCAACAACTTGCCGTTTTTGAAACGCTTGTTGCAACGTACTATCGATCGCCGCATCAGTCATCGCTGCGCGTGGTGCTTGCGGCTGATCCTTGTGGGCCGCTTGTTCCATAAAGGCGCTATGATCAGACAACAACCACCCCATCCAATTCATCATGCCGCGATCATCATATAACCACAGTTCTCGTGGTACCACATATGCCATTTGGATCACCTTCCTTATGCGTCTATTATACGAACAAGTGTTCTATAATTTCAAGAACGTTTGTTCGCTTTTTTCGTTGGCGTCATGTTTTCCATTAATTTAATGGCGCTGCATCAAATGATGTGTAGAATCGATTTGGCTTTTCAGGTGATCTTTTTGCAAATTTAAAAAAGCGCTTGCATTTTTTGGCCGGCGGTGTTATGCTTCACTCACCAACAAAAAGTAAGTGCCAGGGACTTGCTTTTGTTGGCAAAAGCACGAAGCAAAGCCGCGCGGTTAGGTACATCGTCTGCGCTTTGTGGCAACAAACATCCCCATGGTGTCGAAGCGTGGGGATGCGCATTCCGTGGGCAAAAAGTCGCTGGGGTACCGAAGAAAATTGTCAGCTATCACTTCGACAAAAGTGAGTCACAGAAGCGGCCCGTCGTGTTTGAGCGTTTCGCGACTGATCAGTGGATCATCAAGACAACTGTCGCCCAGTTTCGTCCGATGGCTCCCTGATCTTCGTCGCAACAACCTCATCACAACGAGTCGGATTGTGCAAAACCCGGGATCCACCTGCGCCACCGTTTTACCCACAGTGAGTTTTGTGCTGTGGCAGTTCGAGTGCCCACGGGCATGACAACGTGTGACCTCACCTCGGGGTCACGCTTCACAAACGAATGATAACGCACCTAAATTGGGTTAGTGGGCACTTTTTCAACCAAACGTTGGAAATGTGCCTATTTTTGTGAATTAGCTTTTCACTTAACTTTACCGTTATCTCAACATTTCGGCCGAGTACAAAATATTTGACTCGCAAGTCATTGACCATCCAGTCATTCGGTGATACACTGCAAGCGCAAAGATGTTGATGCAATCAATTTCCTTAAGGAGGCCACTTTATGGCACAGCCAGTGGTTCAGATCGAGCATTTACAAAAACACTTCGGCAAATTTCAAGCCTTGAAAGATATCACCTTTAACGTTTATCCTGGTGAAGTTTTCGGCTTCATTGGCCCAAATGGTGCCGGCAAATCCACCACCATTCGGACACTGCTGGGTATCCTCAAAAAATCCGGTGGCCAAGCCCGGATCTTCGGCCAAGATGTGTGGTCACAAGCGGTTTTGATCCACAAACGATTAGCTTACGTCCCTGGCGACGTGTATTTATGGCCGAATTTATCCGGCGGCGAAGCGATCGATCTGTTTTTAAAACTCAACGGTCAAAAGCACTCTGCTCACACTGATGCGTTGATCACCGCGTTTGATCTGGACGTCACCAAGAAAAATCGTGCCTACTCCAAAGGCAACCGGCAAAAAGTGGCGTTGATCGCCGCTTTTTCCACTGACGCTGATCTCTACATTTTTGACGAACCAACGTCAGGGTTGGATCCCTTGATGGAAGAAGTCTTCCAAAAACAAGTATTAGCCTTGAAAGCCGCGGGTAAATCGGTGCTGTTATCCAGCCACATTCTCAGTGAAGTGGAGCGCATGTGCGATCGCATTGCCATTATTCGCCAAGGCACGATCATTGAAACTGGTAGCTTGGCGGATATGCGCCAACTTTCTCGCACTCAAGTGACTGTGACTACCGTCAAAGACCTCAGTGCGATCCAACAAATGCCTGCCGTCCACGCTTTTAAACAAACTGGCAACAAAGCCTCTTTTGCCGTTGATTCTGAACATCTCGCCAGCGTGATGACTGCTTTGGCCCCACTTGAGATCAAGCAGTTGCAAAGTACGCCGCCAACTTTGGAAGACCTATTCTTGCGCTATTATAATCAGGAGGCTTGACATGTTTGCCACACATTTTGCCAAAACTGGCCAATTATTGCGCTTGGATCTGCGCCGTGATTGGCTGAAGATCACTTGTTGGTTGATCGGCTTAGTCGGCTTAATGGCCGGCGCAGCAGCGAAATTCAACGGCTTATATGGCACGTCAAAAGCCATGGGGACGATCATCACCACTTTAAAAACGCCAGCAATGGTATCCTTATTAGGCCCGTTCACCGCCAAATCCCCTTATTCAGTCGCGCTGGTTTATGCCGCTGAAATGATGGTTTTCATGGGCTTATTTACCGCTATGATGAATATTTATTTTGCCATTCATGCCACGCGCGCGGATGAAGACTCTGGGGTTTTGGAATTGATCCGAGCCCACAGTGTTGGCCGCTTTAGCGCGTTGACTGCCGCCATTGGGGAATTGGTATGCCTCAACTTACTGGCAGGTGTACTAGAGGCATTGGGGTTGCAAGCCAGTGGCATGACCGGCATGGATCAAGCCGGCAACTGGTTGTTTGGGTTGGGCTTGGCAATGTTTGGCTTGATGTTTGGGATCTTCAGCTGCTTTTTTGCCCAAGTCGCCACTTCTGCTCGTGGGGCGACGATTTTGAGTTACAGCTGGTTAGGCCTGCTTTACGTGGTGCGCATGGGTACCGACGTCAAAAACCCTGACGCCACTTGGTGGACGATCTACGGCTGGATCGAAAAACTTGATATTTATGGTCAAAATCACTGGTTGCCTGTGGTTTTGATGCTAGCGATGAGCTTGGTGATCGGCACTTTAACGTATGCCGTTGGCGCAACTCGCGACGTGGGCGCCGGTTTACTGCCAGATCGTCGCGGGCGCCGACACGCATCGCGGTTTTTGGCTGGCCCGCTTAGTTTGGTCGCTCGCTTGGAACGTACCAGTACCAGTATTTGGTTGATCGGTTTGTTGATCCTTGGCGCCACTTATGGCTCGATTTTTGGCACCGCCGGCGATTTGTTGAAATCCAATCCGATGATGGCCAAGCTGATCGGCACCGCCGCCACTGATGCGGCCAACCGCGCGATCGTGTTGTCATTTGCCAATAAATTGACCATTATTTTTGCCGTACTAGCCACCATTCCAGGCTTGATCACTGTGTTTCGTTTGAATGGCGATGAGCGTAAAGGTTATTTTGAGCAACTCCATGCGCACAGCGTGTCACGCGCACACCTGTATTTTGCCATTGCGGGGTTTGGCTTGATCGTCAGCTTAGCGAGTTTTGGACTCGCGATTTGTGGGATGTATTTAGCCGGCGTTGCGTCAATGGGCGCCAATATGCCTGATTTTTCTCGCTTTATGCGCGGATTTTGGGGCTTTGCACCCGCGTTGATCACCAGTATCGGGGTCGGGGCCTTGCTTGCTGGTTGCTTGCCGAAATGGCAAAATATTACTTGGATCTTGCCAGCATACGGCTTTTTCTCCTTGTATTTAGGGGCGTTAATGAATTTTCCCAAGTGGGCGACGCAACTGACGCCTTTTGGCTGGGTCAATACCGTACCGCTTAAAACCGTTAATGTTGGCACTGCCATTTGGATGACTGCTTTAGGGATCGCTTTGGTGGTGGTTGGATTTGCAGCATACAAGCGGCGTGACTTATTAGTCAATTGAGCATCAGTGGCGTAGTTGGCTTCTTGCGCCGCTATTGGTGTCAGTAATCGAAGAAATGGAGTTATCATGGCAAAATCTCGTTTGACGATCGATCCTGAAAAACAAACTCGCATCTTAGAAGCAGCGATGCACCAATTCGCCCATCATGGGTTTCGCGACACCAAAACCGACGCCATCGCGCAAGCTGCTGATGTGTCCAAAGGCTTGATCTTCAATTATTTTGGCTCTAAAGCAAACTTATATTTAGAAACTGTTCGGCGCACCTACGCCAAGATCTTAAAAGCGGCAGATATGTCAGTATGGCAAGATTCGCCTGATCTGGAAACGATGGTCGCACGCGCCTTGCGCTATAAAATTCAAATGCAACTCGATTATCCAGATGAGTTTGCTTTAGCAATGCAAGCGTATGCCGAAGTCGGCAATTTGCCAGCCGAATTACGAACAAAAGTCGCAGCGATTTGGACGACTGTCACTGAAAACAAAGTGCCTGACATGATCACACCAGTGCTCAAGCGCCTACCGATGCGTCCTGGTATCGACACCCAAACCGTGGTCAACATGATGACGATGATGATGAACCTGATCGGCGAACCAGCCAAAAAAATGATCCGCGATGATCCCAATATTCAAATCAATGATTTTGACCCGATCATCGCCCAAGTCCTGCAATATGTTCGAATACTAGAATATGGTTTCTTAGACCCCGAGGACAAACATGACTGATCTACGAATTCAGCGGCTGGCCGCATTAGGCAAAGCCCATACCACTGAAACGCTCACCCAAGCCTTGAGCCAAACTGTCGGCATCCAAGCGCAGCAATTACGGCAAGCAGAAGTTGGCTTAGCCTTGCAGGTACCGAGTTTGACGCGTAATGAGCTGGTGGCTGCTTATGACAGCGGCGTCGTGGTGCGTGTTTGGGCGCAACGTTGGACCTATCAACTCATGACGCAAGCTGACTGGGCATTAGTGATCGCTGCGCGCTTAAATGAGCAGTTGCCGACGGCTTATTTTCAAGGTCAGCAAACATTATTTAAAACGCTGGCAACAAGCTTGACGCAATACTTGGCCACCATTGATCACATCAGCCAGGCTGAAGTCGACTATTACCTTGAAAAACTGGCAGGCAAAACCTTGTTGCCGCAAGAACGCTACGCCATTCTTCAGTTGGTCGCGCATACTGGCGCTTTCACCTTTGTTCCTAAAGCTGGTAATCAATATGAGCTGCGCGTCCAGCATGTCTCACTAGTGGCGCCAAATACCGCGATCACACAGTTGATGCCGCGGTATTTAGCCGGATTTGGGCCCGCTTCGATCAACGATTTTTGTAAATGGGCTGGCTTGACCTTGAGCCGCGTCAAGCCGCTGTGGCAACACGCGGCACAGGATTGGGTGGATGTTGGCAACGGTTTGTTTGCCCTTGATCTGCCAGCAACCACTGAGTTTCCGGAAGTGGTACTAACTGCAGGTTTTGATGCCGCAATGACCGGCTACGCTGATAAGAATTGGTTGACCGATCTCACCCATCAACGGCAATTATGGACGGTCAACGGCATTTTGAAGCCTTTGGTGATCATCAACGGTGCAGTGGTCGGTACTTGGCATTTTAAGGTGCAAGGCAAAAAAATGCGCGCCACTTTGAACGCTTGGGCACCTTTAACGTCCGCGCAAATCGGAAAGCTCACTGCAAAGTTGCAACACGTCGCCCAGTTTTTGAATTTGACCTTGATCTTTCAACCCTAAAAACGCTTGGCAGCTGGCCAAGCGTTTTATATGCGATTCAAATAATTGAGATACAACGCCGTAAAGCGCGTATCATGTCCTGGCTGCCAAGGTTTGGCACTGCCGCAAAAATGCAAGATCGCCGTATGCGCCATCACCCAAGGCATATCGTGTTTACCGCGACTACGCGTGTAATAAGCCAAAAATTTGCGCGCATCATAGTTATAGCGCTGTTCATCTAATGGCAAGATCTGATCGCCATACAACAGATTCAACAGATCTTGATCTGGCAACAGCAACTGGCGTTCATAGCGGCGCAACGCTTGATTGATAGTCGTCAAATTGATCTGTTGGCGCGCTTTTTGAACGTCGATCACCAACACCCCAGAATTATAATACCCATGGGTTTGATTTAATCGCACGCGGTTGAGGTCGTTGATCATATCAGTGAGTCCGGAATGCGTGGCAGCAGCAAACAAATGACCAGCCAAGCGCTTGCGCCACAGCGGCTTTAATGAATGCAAAACCAATATATCCGGATCCAGATAGATCACTTTTTTAACGGTTTGCGGCAACAATTCACCACATAATAAGCGGTAGTACATTTCCTGCGGATAGCGCTTGGTGGTTTTGGGTGCGCTAAAATGCTCAGCGGCCACTTGAATGGCAGAAAATTGCCATCCCCAAGCTGCAGTTCGCGCTGTTAAGTCGCTGACTTGCGCGTCTGACAAGTGACGATGCAACAGCCACACATGCCAATGGTCATCAGGTGCCGCTAAATGTAGCGATGTCAGCATCACCGTTAACGGTTGCAGGTAATTTTCATCGATCGTCACTAATAGATCCATCTTACCCCTCCGGATGGATCACGCTTTGCAAGGCAAACGTGCCATCAGCATAAGTGTATTTCAACATGGTGCAGTTGCTTAACTGCTCATGGGCGGCTTGAAACTTGTCCCAACCGAACTGATGCACGAAATTATAACAAGCGCCACCATGTGACACCACCAGAATCGTTGATGCCGGATCTTTTTCTGCGATCGCCATTAATGTGGCGACCACGCGCTTTTGCACATCGCTTTGGGCCTCGCCACCGTAAGCCACAAAATAATCCCCATAAGGCGCTGGCGGGTTCAAATACTCAGGCTGGCCTTCAAAGCGGCCGAAGTTCCATTCCTTCAACCCTTTTAGCCGGGTGATCGGCAAGGTGGGACAAACCAAGCTCAACGTGTCACTAGCGCGCTCTTGGGTGGAACAATAGCCTGATTCAATGTGGATCTGATGAGCTTTTAACCACTGGCCAGCTGCTTGCGCTTGGGCGCGCCCAGTTGGGGTCAAAGGGGAATCACACCACCCTTGGATGCGTTGTTCTTGATTAAATAAGGTTTCCCCATGGCGCATTAAATAAATCGTTTTGGTCATGATCTTACCTCCGTTGTTTCCAGACTACCGCCAAATCAAGGCGCTTTCAACAAAAATGGGGATGATCCTTCAATCCCTTAGTCGCATTCCCCCAAAAAACTGTGCCTAGACATACAAACGCCGGTACCCCGCGATTTAAACCATAAATCGTGAGGTACCGGCGCTGGTATTTTGGACTAAAACCGCTTTAGCCTTGATTTTTTTCAATGACGTAAGGTGACGCCGATGGTTTCATGGTGCCCATCTTGAAAGGCAAACACTGCCCCAAAATGTTGCGGATCGTTTAGCCAGCCATCAGGGGCCACCCCAGCGAAGAATAAACGCTTGGCTTCTAGTTCGCCTTGGATCGAATCTTTTGTAAAAACAGTGACGCCAGCAAGCTTGGTTTGCAGCGGATAGCCGGTGCGCGGATCAAGCAAGTGATGATACTGCTTGCCGTCTTTGATCAAAAACCGTTCGTAAATACCGCTAGTGACTGCAGAACACGCAGGTAAAACCGTCAACCCTAGATCTTCATGGCGCTTTTTGGCAGGGTCTTGGACCCCGATCACCCACTGGCCATCAGCCCGCCTTGGCGAGTCCCCGACAAACAACAAGTTGCCACCAAGATCGATGATCCCAGCTTGCACGCGATACGCCTGCCACAAACTGCGGATCTGATCGGCAATATCCCCTTTGGCGATCCCGCCAAGATCGAGTTCCATGCCTTTAGCCAATAACTTCACCGTATGGTTGCCGGCATCAAGTTCAACTAATGCAGGGTCACATAAAGCCAAGCGCTGTTTGACCTCAGTGTCACTAGGAACATTGGCCCCTTTAAAACCGATTTTCCACAACTTGACTAAAGGTCCGATCAACGCATTAAAGCCAAACTGTTCCCGACTCGCAACGATTGCTTGTTGGATCAGTTGAAACGTCGCACTAGACACCGCCACTGCCTGCACGCCAGCAGCCGCATTGACTGCCATCACTTCAGAAACTGTGCGATTGACAGTGAGGCGATCTTCTTGTTGGTTGATCAAATTTTCAGCAGCAGTCAGAGCTGCGGTGTCCAACTCGCCAAAAACGGTCAACTTGATATGCGTTCCTAATGCGTGCAACGTGAGTGTTTTAGGCGCGATCATAAGTCGTAATTAAACGGGCCAGGTTTATTCGCCGCACTCGTCTCGGATTCAGACGCACCAGTATCGGCATCCGCTTTAACTGGGGCTGCTTCTTCTTCAGACGCACCAGTATCGGCATCGGCTTTAACTGGCGCTGCTTCTTCTTCAGACGCACCGGTATCGGCATCGGCTTTGACTGGCGCTGCTTCTTCTTCAGATGCACCAGTGTCGGCATCAGGTTGGCCAGTTTTGCCGTCTGCTTTAGACGCGCCACTGGAGGCATCTGACCAGCCGCCATTTTCATAAGCGGTTAAAATCGGTTCTGCTGAGCCGGTAAATTCGATGGTGCCAAGGTACTCACCATCAACATCGCGCAAGGCAAAATATTGAATAAACACGCGATGCCCGTGCATCATCAGTGGCCGCGTCACAAAGTCGCGACTGCCATCTTTGAAACTGTTGATGATCCCCATCACCACTGGCAATACCCGCGCGGGATGACACTCGGCGACAGTTTCGTTGAGCTCATCAACAGTCCGCACATGCTCACGGTTGGGTTTGTTTGAATACCAGGTGAAGTGATCCGTATGATCGATCAAGTCGATTTCAAACGGGATCGTTGAAAAAATTTGTTGTACTTCAGTCAGCGTCAGCCGACCAGTGGGAAAATTGATATATGCGCCATCATATTCTGGTTTTGCCATGATAAATTCCTCGATTCTTATCCTGCGACGATTTGTTGGTGCTCATCAAGTCGATGACCTAACAAGCGCTCAGCTTCTTTGAAGTGGCCAGCTTTGCGCAACTGGCGAATACGCGTTGAAGAGATCTTTTCGCGATCTTGGGTCAAGCACGCCACCACGCGAGTTTCAAAGTGACTTCGCCCTAGCGTTTCCAAAGCTTCCACGCCAGCGGCGCCAAATTGACCAAAGGTGTAATCAAACCCGCATACCACCACTTGTGCTTGCAGTGCGACTAAGTAGTCGTTGACAAATGCTGGCGGGGTCAGTGCCGCAAATTCTCGCGTAAACCGCGCGACATATAACGTTTGGACCCCTAAGTCAGCCATTAAAGCCGCTTTTTGATCCAAGGTGGTCAAGTAGTCAAACGGTCGCTTTGAAAATAGCGTGCTGGCGTGGCGATCAAGCGTCATCGCCGCCAGTGGCAGCTGGCGTTGTTGGGCGATTTGCCGAGCGGTTTTGATCACGTGCTGGTGACCTAAATGGACCCCATCGAAAAAGCCGAGCGCCAACACACATGGCTGCGTGGTGATCTGATGGATCGCAACGTTATCGATCATAACGATTGCCATGTGCGTGCCTCCGATCACTTCTTTTTGTTTGCTTTGGCCGGCTTGGCTGCTTTGGCTTCAGCTAAAAATGTCCGCAACGGCGTTAAGCTTTGCGCATCATACTTCGCCACAAATTCGTCGATATCAGATTGCTTTTGATAAGCTGGATCTAAGAACATATGCTGGGTGGTAAATGGCATTTTGTGGGTCAATTTCACATCGATGACGACTGGCAGAGTAGTATTTTTCGCGTCTTCGATCGCCGCTTGAAATTCCGCTTTGTTGTGCGCGGTATAGGCTTTGGCGCCCATACCAGCCGCAATGGCAGCCCAGTCGGTGTCAGGAATATCCACGCCTGATAATGGTTGATGAGAATCGTCGCGTTGTTCGGCTTCAATAAAGCCTAACGTGGCGTTGGAAAATACCACATTGACCACATGCAAGCCATACTTCACTTGAGTCAACACCTCTTCGACCAACATGGCAAATGCCCCGTCACCAGACAAGCTGTACACATCGCGTTCTGGATACAAGATCTTAGCCGCGATCGCCGCTGGTAAGCCGTAACCCATGGTGGCGTATTTCCCAGAAGTGGTCCATTTTTGGGTGTGTTTGATGTCCAACAAGCGTTCAAAGTTGATATTCACGTTGCCGACATCAACTGCAAACACCGCTTTTTTCGATGCAGTTTGGTTCAACACATCAAAAATCGGTTCTGGACGCACTGGCGACTCGGTTGAATCTTTAAAGCTATTTTGCCATGCGACCCAGTTTTGCTTGTTGGCCAAGCAAGCTTGATAAAATGGTGTGGCTTGCCGCGGCTTGCCGGCTTTAAGCATGGCTTTCAGCGCCGCTTTGGCATCTGCTAAAATCGCCACATCGTTATGGCGCCGCTTGCCTAATTTGGTGGATTCAATATCGATTTGGATCACTTTGGCTTTCGGGTTGAACAACATGCTGGCAAAAGGCACATCATTGCCGACCCAAAGGATCAAATCAGCCGCCATGCCGGCTTCGACCCCAGGCTTTGGCGCAACGCGCCCGGTTGAGCCTAAATAAGCAGGTTCGGATTCATCCACGATGCCTTTGGCCAAGACACTTGAGATCATCGGCATTTTAAACATTTGAGAAACCGCTGACAATTGTTTGCGGGCGTGTTTAGCCCCTAAGCCAAAGTAAATCAGTGGGCCTTTGGCTTGTTGGATCAATTTCACTGCTTCTTGGATCTTTTGCGGATCTGGCGTGATCGCGTAAGGCTTGATTTGGGTGTTGGCATTGGACACATAGGTATCTGGGATCTGCGCCCAACCGAAGTCTTTGGGAATGGTGACGACAGCAACGCCTTTTTTCTCGTACGCTTCTTGGATCGCTTCATCGATCACTTTCGGCAAGGAACGCGCCGTCATCACCGTGCGGTTGAAAACAGCCACATCGTTAAAGATCGGTTCTTCATTCATCGCTTGGAAGTAGTCGATGTTCATGTTGCTACTTGGCACTTGCGCCACGATTGCTAACACTGGGGCGCGATCGATTTTGGCGTCATACAACCCATTAAGCAAATGCACCGCCCCAGGGCCAGCTGAGCCAAAACAAACGCCGATCTTACCGGAAAGTTTGGCTTCTGCAGACGCGGCAATGGCGCCAGCTTCTTCATGCCGCACTTGAATGAACTTGATTTGATCTTGTTGGTTGTGCAAGGCGTTCATCGTGGAATCAAAACTGCCGCCAGGATAACCGTAAATATGGTCGACGCCCCATGATTCGATGACTTTTAAGACTGCATCGGAGCCGCTGATTGTATTTGTCATGATTGACCTCCAAATATATATGCCGTAAGCGCTTTACAAGATTAAGTCTAACGCCAATGTAAGCGATTCACCATGTTTGTACGTGCCTAAAAACTAGTGCAGAAATGACATGCTGTTATATTCTTCACAACCATAAACAAAAGGCGACCCTATCAGCACACGGGGTCGCCTTGTTTATTCACATAGTTAAATCTGTAATACAGTCATGATTTTACTTGTGGTGCTCGTCGAGTCATCCACCACATCATGACAAATGCGATCGCCAATAAAACCACTAAAACGGTAAAACTGTTCACACTGCCACTGATCGTCCCAGCTGCTTGCGAGGTGGCCGCTTTTTGCCCAGCAGCCACGATCGCCGCAGCCATACTGGTTCCAAGTGCTGCCGCAAATTGCTGCAACGTATTAAAAATGGCATTGCCATCAGCGTGAAATCGTGATGGGAGTTGATTCAAGCCAAAGGTCATTAAGTTCCCATAACCCAAACCCATTCCCAACATAAACACAATGTACCAACCTAAAATCAAAGCATTGGCCAGATGCTGGCCAAACAGCCAAAAACCAACTGTACCGATCAACAACAACGTGACACTCACGCGCAAGGGTTTTGTTGCCCCAACCCGATCAAACCAGCGCCCACTCAACGGTCCAGCCACTGCACCAAGCGCCGCGCCAGGTAACACCACTAACCCGGCGATCAACGCCGTGTTGTGATTGACTAGCTGAATATAGTTCGGAAGCAAAAAACTCAATGCCAACGCACTGACTTGCAAACCCACAAATGCGATCACTGCTTGGACGAAAGTGGGTGTTTGAAATAAGCGCAAGTTGATGATCGGCATTTGAATCTTTAACGACCGCACGCTAAAGGCGATCAACGCCACCAATCCCACCAGCAAAGCCCCAGCCACTGACACGCTGAAAAACGGTTGCGATCCCCAACTCGAGATCCCAAAAATCAATCCGCAAAAGGTCAACACGATCAACGCCACACTGCCTTGATCGATTTTAGCAGCACTGGTTGCCGATTTTTGCGAGATACAAAGCACCCCAATGACCAAGGCCACGATCAACACTGGCAACAATAACGCAAAAATGTAGCGCCAAGACATCGTGGAGACGATCAATCCGCCAAACGTCGGCCCGATCGCAGGCGCTACGCCAGTGATCATGGTGCCGACCCCCATCATCATCCCGATTTTGCTGGCAGGAACTTGTTCCAAAATAATATTAAACATCAACGGCAGCGCGATCCCAGTGCCTAAGCCTTGCACTGCACGGCCTAACAACAACACCCAAAATGCTGGTGCCACGCCATCAAGCACCACGCCCACAATAAAGAAGCTGATCGCAACTAAAAAAAGCGTGCGGGTTTTGAATCGTCGTTTCAACGTTGCCGACAGCGGCACCATTGATGCCACCACCAGCAAATATAATGTGGTCATCCATTGTACTGTATTAGTCGCCACATGAAATTCTGTCATTAACGTGGGAAAGGTGATATTCATTGCCGTTTCAACGATCACGCCACAAAACGACATCAAGCCAGTGGCAATGATCGCACCGATGACCTTGGGTGAAATTTTCTCGTTCATAAAGTCCTCCATTTCGTTAGCTAGCTAACGAAAACCAGTGTACACCTTTTTACCGTCGCGAACAAAAAAATCGCCTTTCACGGCGATTTTTAGCGATTCAAGTCGATGAAATACTCAAGCATCCGGGTAAACGTGGCACATTCTGTGGGACTGAACGTTGCATTCATGGCCGCTTGTTGCTTGGCAATATAAGCGCCAACCGTTTGATGCAAGGCTTGCGCTTTATCCGTTAACGCGACTGTTTTTTGCCGCGCATCGTCAGGCGCACTTGCCCGAGTGATCAAGCCCGTTTTTTCCATGCGTTGCAACGCCACAGTGGCTGTGGAGCGTTGAATGTTGAAAGTTTGTTCAATGTCGCGTTGCAAACAATTCGGCTGGTTGCCAACGAAATCGATGATCGACATTTGCATCCCCGTCAAGCCAAATTGTTTGGCATACGCATCCATGCCTTTGCTCATTTGATTGTTGGCCAGCCTGACTAATTTTCCGTAATTCATCCTGCCACCTCTTTGTTAGTTGCCTAACATGATACGCAAAACCTCAGGCGCATGCAACTTAGGCCGTGGCCACTTCTCGAAATTTTTGTGGGGACATGCCCGTTTGATCTTTGAAGATCTTATAAAAGTAATTGGGATTGGTGTACCCGACTGCCAGATATTAGCCAAAATAAACTGACTCGTCACATGCGGTATGCATTGGGAAGGCATTTCAAACCCGTCTTCTAAGTCAAGTCCGACCCTCGAATAGCCAAGACCGGATATGCTTATTAACGGGTGCTTAAGCGCACGGCAGGTCGAGATTTTTCAGGTACGCCGATAAACTTAGTCATCATTAACCTCCGTAAATGCATAAGTCCGAATTTCTGCCGGTTTCAGCTCATCAGTCACTGGCTGTTTTAAAGGCTGATCAACCAGATCCAGCAATTGGTCAGCCACAAAGCCATCATGCTTCACGACCAACGGCGTCTTTTGCCCAGTCATATTGTAGCCACGTACGATCAACTGTCGACCCGCCATTTTTGTTGCGGTGACGGCAAAACTTGGATCGCTTACGGTTAAATACGTCCCGCTTGGTTTTTGTTTACCCACTTGTTGTGGTTCGACTACGCCGCTGATCACTGGGATCTGAGCGGCCCGAGCAGCTTGTTGCGCCAAAAGCTGTTCGCGTTGGCTACCATCAGTAAAGGCAATCGAGAAGTCGGCGGTAAACGTCCCTAGGCATTGCGAATCATGGGTTTCAAAATAGCCCCAATCACCCATTTCGCCGACACAACGCAATAAGGTGACGGCTAAATATTCACCTTTTTTGCCAACTTCATACTCATTTAAGCCAATATTGCCGACCACGAGCCCACGACCAGCGTCAACGACACTGGCAAATGCTTGTTGATGCTGCGGATTCGTCGGATTTTTCCAGTTTGGTCCGACGGCATTTGGTCGTGTGACCACTTCAAAAATCGATTCCGCCGTGTGGCTACTCGTGTGCATTCCGGTATGGATCACCGCGCGGATCCGGTGATCTTTGGCGGCATTGTTGCCGCTGACATGCACTTGCAGGCGATTATCGTGATCCAAACGCAATTCAATATGCAGGGTCAACGCAACTAACTGTTTGCCCCGCGTGCTGGTGCGGTTGGTGATGTCGATCACCGCTTGGCGTTCATAATCCAAGCTGGCGGCCGCTTGACTGGGCACTTGCCAAGTCAGATCAAACCGCATGACTTGGCCACTGGCAGTGGCATCAGTCGCTAAGTGAGTGAGCTTGGCGTCTTGCGAGATCAAGGTCAATTGATCAGCCGACTGGCGATAAATATATTCATTGCCCATGTCGCCGGTATCTTCAAAGCCTAACGCATCTTGGTAAACTTGCGCCGTTTGTTTATCGGTGACCGTAACGGTGTGGTCTGACTCCAGCCGCACACTCAAGCGATCATTGGCAATTTCATTGACGGCTTGAGGCGCAACCAAAGCGCTGGCAGCCCCCGCTGCCACGGCCAACGTTTGCCAGCTAAATGCCGGCAAGTCGGCGGCCACTTCGACATCGACGTACAAGGCCATAAATGGCACCCGAAAAGCATGATCTGGCAACTCGTAGTTGAAACGCACATGTGGGTTGGAGATCTTGGCGGGAATTTCTTGGCCGTTGGCATCGATCACATGCATTTCCGGCAGATCAGGGATCTCAGCGACGAGTTTGTCATATTGGGCTTGTGGCATACCGTCTTTAAATAAAGCCCGCTTAAGTTCAACTTCAACTTGGACGCTTTCATGCTTTGCCGCGCCGGCAGTATTCATTAAGACGAATGGATGCGTGTCAGCGGCAAAACTTTCCGTATTCAGCTGTGCGCTGAACGCCGCCAAGGCATGTTTGCTCAAGCTAGTCCCAATTTGTTGCGCCGCAGCAAAACGCGTCATCATCCGTTGATGGACTGGGTCGATCGAACAACCACAAATCGAATCATGGGGATGGTTTTGTAATAACAAATGCCAAGCATAATCCAAACGATCTTGATTCGATTCACTATCCGTATGGCTCAACGCTAGTAGTGGTTCGACTTGATCTTCCAGCAAGCGTTCAGTTTGGGTATTTTGTTGTTTCAAGTAAACCCGACTGGAAGCAGTGTTGGCCAAAGTGTACCAACCGTCAGTTGCTTGGGAAGTCAATTCGCCATGGATCGTCGATAAGTCATCAGGTAGATCCGCTTTTAACGCTTTGATGTAATCGGCAAAGTTGGAGTGAATGAATTCATAATCTGGATACAATTCCCGCGCCGTGGCTAAAGCCGCCGATAAGTCTTGTTGGACTGGTTGGTGATCGACCCCATTCATGAATAACAGATCTGGCGTTGCGGCATAACGCTCAGCGTCGGCGAGTTTTTGATCCCAATAGGTTTTAGCTGCGGCAGGATCGACTGGGATCTCGTTGCCGTTAGAGTACCAATTGGCAAACAAAATGCCCAGCACTTTAGACGCATCCGGTCCTTGCCACCACATTTCCGAATACGTGGAATCAAAATCACCATGGCTGACTTGATTATTCAACCCCGTTGGCGTTACCCCACGACCAAACGCAACTGTATCCAAGCCAGCTAATTGCATCATTTGCGCGGTTTGCCCCATGTTGCCAAAGGTATCTGGGAAATAGCCTAACGGCGTGGGCTGACCCCACTGTTTGGCTTGCTTCAACCCATATTGTGTGTTGCGCACATTGGCTTCTGGGCTGATCAAAAAATCGTCTTGAAGAATATAAAACGGCCCAATGCGCAATTTACCTAATTTGATCCACTTGGCTAATTCATCGCGTTTTTCTGGGCGCACTTTCAAATAATCATCCAAAATGATCGTTTGCCCATCCAAGTGAAAACTATTGAACTCAGGATCATGTTCAAATAAATCAAACAAATCATCCATCAACGAGATCAAACGCATATGGTGATGCTCATAACCCATATACCATTCCCGATCCCAGTGACTGTGTGAGATCACAAACACTTTCTTTTTGGTCATATCATTTCTCCTTATCAACTGGCAGCGTGATCACACGCGATCGCCAAAGTAGGCCATCACCAATTCGCAAAACATCATATTGGCCCATGAGAACCATTCGCGAGTGTATTGACTGGGATCTTCAACATTGTAGCCTTCATGCATCATTTTGGTGCCATTGGTGGTGGCCACCAACTGATCCAAAATGGCCTTTTGGGCCTCACGATCAGTGGTAGTCAAGCCTTCGACAGCTTTGGCGATCGGCCAAATATATTCCGCAGGGGTGTGCGGTGACCCAAGGCCTTGACCGTATGTGCCGGCATAATAATAGGGATTTTCTTTGGAAAACATCGTCTTGCGCGTGGCTTGATAAATCGGATCATCCAACGTGGTGGCGCCTAAATATGGTAACGACAACAAGTTTGGTACATTGGCATCATCCATGACCAACACGTGGCCCAAGCCATCAACTTCAAACGCGTAGATTGCTTCGCCGGCAGCATTTTTAGTCAGGCCGTATTTTTGCACCGCCGCTTCGATCTTATCGGCTAAGAATGTGAAGCGTTCCGCTGGCTTGTGCAAAACGTCGGTATAAATTTCGGCCAATTGGCGCAAGGATTCAACAGCAAACAAATTGCTTGGGATCAAATAGCCGTAGACACACGCATCATCACTTGGCCGAAAGCCATTCCAACTTAAGCCACAATTGGCCACTGGCCGACCGACACCATTGATCAAGGTATCTTCTGGGCGGTCTTCGGTGCGTTCAAAGCGATATGGTGAATGCGCGTGGTCTTGTTCTTGGGTGATCACTTGCAAGAATTTCTCGATAGCTTGTTCGAATTGCGCATCAAAAATATCAGTACGCTTCGTGTTTTTCCAGAAGTTGTAAGCCAGCGATACCGGATAACATAGCGAATCCAGTTCGTATTTGCGTTCCCAGATCCAAGGCGACATTTCAGTATGGTCGCTTTGATGTCCCGCATGGTTGGCAGTTTGATTAAAGGCGTTGGCATAAGGATCTAACGCCATATTAAAAAATTGGCGATGACTGACACCGGCGATCACATCTTGCAATTCCCGATCGTTTCGTGCCGGCACCAAATAAGGCCGCAGTTGCGCCGTGGAATCGCGTTGCCACATGGCTGGAATATCGCCAGTCAGCACAAAAATGCGACCGTCAACATCAGGTACTAAGGCATTTTTCAACGTATCCGCGTAAGTCAAGGCAAACGTCTCTGCCCATGCGCGATGTTCATCACCGCACAAGTCAACGATTTTTTGGATATAGTCAGTGGCGCCTGCAGTTAAATAATTTGCCATTGTATTTTCTCCCTTGGTATGTTTTTACCCTTGCAATATACCATGTTCTGTGGCAGGATTGTTGCAAGCGCTTAGATTTTTTAAAAAAGTCGACTTATCCCGTTATACCAACTGGAGGATCATGGCTAAATATCAAGAATTATTCGATCATTTGCGCACCGCGATCTTACGCGGCGAATACGCGCCAGATGATCGTCTACCAAGTGAAAATGCGTTAGCCATTCGCTACCATGTGTCGCGCATCACCACCAAGCATGCGTTGAACGCTTTGGCTGACGCCGATTTGATCTACCGCGTGCAAGGCAAAGGGAGTTTCGTCAAGCCCCATTTGGCGTCACGTTCACGTCAGTTGTTGCTGGTGTTGCCTTTTTTGGATCCGCAAATGGGCGATTACGCCAGTGGCATCAAACAAGAACTCACCGGCACCACTTGGCAGCTGAGCACCTGCACCACCCAACAGCTCAAGCAACGCAACTTAACGGACTACGCCGGGATCTTTTATTACCCGCAAGATCTCAACGCCGAAATGCCGACGTTGATCCACTGCGCCCAAAATCGCATTCCGTTAGTGGTATTAAATGATGAACCAGCGCAACTGGCCTTGCCTAGCGTCACGTCTGACAATGCGACTGGTGGGGCGTTGGCAGTCGAACACTTACAAGCTTTGGGGCACACCCGCATCGCTTTTTTCAGTCGCGTCGCTTTTTGGCATGATTGGACTGGCACGGTGGCTGCGCGATTTTTTGGGTATATGAACCACTATCATCAACCTGGCGTCGATGGGTTGAAATGGGCGCAAGCGCTTGGGACCAGCTTGGACGTTCAAACCGTAGCCGCTTATTTGCGTCAAGAACAGATCAGCGCCTTGATCATGGGCAACGATATCGAAGCGGTGAAATTATCAACAGGCTTGACCAAACTAGGTTGGCATTTGCCTGAAGAGCTGTCGTTGGTCGGATTTGACGATTTGGCGATCGCCGCCAACAACACCCCACCGTTGACCACTTTGACGCAAGACTTTCCGGAAATCGGCCGTCATGCTGTTGATTTATTGTTGGCTCAGATCAACAATCCGCGTTCAAGTTGTGCCACTCGCGATACTGTTGCAGTTAAATTGGTCGAGCGCGCTTCGACCATGATGAAAAAGGAGCGAAATTGAATATGTTACTAGCTGACATCGATACCCGCATCGGCACAAAAAGCAATTACACTTTTTCACACGGGAATACCTTGGCTTTGACCGGCGTGCCGCATGGGATGAATTATCTCAGCGTACAAACCACGTTAGATGACACCAGTTGGTGGTTTGACCCGCAAGCCAAAAGTTTTGCCGGTATTCGCTTGACCCACCAACCTAGTCCTTGGATCGGGGATTTTTCAAGTGTGTTGTTCACCCCATTAGCCAGCAAGGACCAAACTTATTTAGGCACTTATCAAGACGCGACGTTTCATCCCCATGAACTCAGCGGTCATGCCGTTGAAGCAGATGTTACTTATCGCGCCACGGCAGGGATGTACAGTGGTAGTTTGCAATTAAGTGGCCATACGCCTTTGATGTTGAAAGTCACCGCCAAAAATTCGCATGTGATCACGCAAACGCCGACCCAACTGACTTTAGCCTTGTGCAATTTCTCCGGCAGCGAAGATGCTAACTTCACCATGTATCTCACCTTAGCGTTACCTAAAGCCACGCAAGTCACCACCCAACCTGATACGGTGATCTTGGAATTTGCAACGCTTGAAACCACTTTGAATTTTGCCACCAGCTTCATCAGCGCTGAGCTTTCCAGACACAATTTGGATCTGCGGCCCTATGCGGCACAATTGGCAGACACTGTTGCTGCTTGGCGAACGAACTTGGCCAAAATTTCCGTGAAAGATGCCGATGCCAAACACGTCGCCTTATTTGAACATAATTTCTATCGCGCCCTGCTGTTTCCGATGCGCTTTTATGAATTGGATGCTGAGCATCAACCCGTCCATTACGACACCACTGGCAAAACCGTGCGCCCTGGCATGGCCTTTACCAATAACGGCTTTTGGGACACCTATAAAACCTTGTTCCCTTTGATGTCGTTGATCGATCCTCAATTATATGCTGACATGTTGCACGGCTTTTATAACAATTACTTAGAAACCAGCTTTTTGCCGCGGTGGTTATCGCCTGATGAACGTGGCATGATGCCTGGGACCATGATCGATGCGGTGATCGCCGACGCGGCTGTCAAAGGTATCGCCGAAGACTTGATGCCTGATTTGTTACAAGCGATGATCCAAGGTGCCACCGTCGTCAGCCAAGATGTCAAATATGGTCGTGAAGGCTTGGCGGAATACTTACAACTTGGCTATGTACCGGCAGATATTGGCGAATCCGTCAATAAGACGCTTGATTATGCTTATTCCGATTGGCTGATCAGTGTCGTCGCCAAGCATTTAGGCCAAGATAAACTGGCGGCGACTTACTTGACCAAAAGTCACAACTGGCAAAACCTGTTTGACCCACAAAGCCAATTGATGCGGCCAAAAGATCGCAATGATCAGTTCCTACCCGATTTGTCACCGACCACTTGGGGCAATGGCTACACTGAAGGCAGTGCTTGGCAAAATAGTTTCGCTGTGTATCAAGATCTACCTGGCTTGATCAAAGCTTCTGGCGGCAAGCAGGCGTTTGCCAAACATCTCCACCACTTAGTCAACCAACCGGCGACATTCAACGTCGGCAGTTATGGCCAAACGATCCACGAAATGCGCGAACTGGCTGCCCAACCTTATGGTCAAGTCGCCATTTCCAATCAACCTAGTTTCCACTTGCCTTACTTGTTTGCCTTAGCTGATGATGCCGCAAGCGGCGAAGTGTTGATCAAAACCATGTTGACTCACGCCTTTAGCGCTGGGTGGGACGGGTATCCTGGAGATGAAGATAATGGGTCCATGTCTTCTTGGGTATTGTTTTCCATGTTAGGCTTTTATCCAGTCACACCTGGTTCGGGTGAGTATGTGCTTGGTATCCCGCTACTAGACTCAGCAGTATTGCACTTGCCAGCAGGAGATCTAACCATCACGACTGAAAATAATCTCCCAAGTTTCAACTTTGTCGCGCAGCGTGGATTTAATGGCGACCCCACTGGTGCCACGATCAAACACCACGACTTGGCGCAAGGCGGCTCACTGGCTACCCGTCTTCAATTGTTACCTCATTAAGGCTAAAAACGGCTTGGACGAATTTCGTCGTCCAAGCCGTTTTTAGTGCTCAATGGTCTGATTGGATCTGCGAAGGTGATCGACCAAAATGCTGTTTGAACAACCGGGAAAAATAAAACGGGTCTTGATAGCCGACCACGCCAGAGACTTGATTGATCGGTAAATTGGTTTCATCCAACAGTTGCTTGGCTTGATTCAACCTTAACGCGGTCAAATAGCTCATCGGGCTTTCCCCTTTAAACGCTTTAAAGGTGCGCGACAAATAACTTGGCGACACATGCAACGCTTGTGCCACTTCAGCGACACTAACGCCGCTTTGATAATGGGCTTGCAAATAATACTCTGCTTGCGCCACCAAAGCTTGTTGATCAACGCTGGCATGCGCTGGCGTCACCGATTCAAAGTGATCCGCGGCGACTTGGTTGTTGGGTAGCGCGCGGATCAAACAGCACAATAGCTCAACGATCTGTGCTTGTAACATCAACTCATGCCCAAAAGCATCCGTCGCCTTAGTTTCCTTGGCGATGCGGTGCGCACAAGCAAAAAATGCGGCTTTTTGTTCGCCAAGATCAACGATACTTTGCGCAAAAGGTAAAAAATCTGGTTGTAATCCAGGCAAGGCGATATGGCGAAACCCGATATGAAGCTGTGTACTGTGCGTATTTGGTGGCTGCGTCTCTTGGTGATGGACGCCAGGATTGAACAATAACGCTTGACCGGCATGGATCTCTTGGTGCAAGCCTTCAATGTGATAACGTGATGCCCCTTGCAACATGATCGACAACTCTAAAAATTCATGACTGTGGTAAGGATAAGTGCCTGGCTTGTCGTTTTGGTAAACGAATGCGTACAGCACATCTGGCGAAAACGTCTTTAAGTCCAGCATTTTATCCCTCCTTCATGTAATCGGATTCATTGTAAGCGAACGCCAGCGCAAAACCAATCAAAAAATCATAGGCATTAGTCAAAAAACTCCAAGTCTCCAAGCGGTTTTCTCCATTCACGCCAGGCGACAAAGCTTGGATAATCCAAGCTGGAGGAACGCTTATGAACCCATATACTTGGATTTGGCAATATGTCAAAAAAGACCAGGCCCGTTTAATTTTTGCCATGATCTTGGTGGTGATCAATGCCATCGGCGTGATCATTGTGCCGATGTTAGGCGGGATGATCGTCGATACCGTCATTGATGGCGGGCACACAGAACAATTGATCCCGATGCTTGCAGTGATGATCGGCGCCACTTTGATCCGTACGGTGATGCGCTATGGCTACATTATATTGTTTGAGCGGATCGGCCAAAATGCGCTGTTCAGCTTGCGGCACGATCTCTTTGCGAAATTACAAAGCCTTGATTTTACATACTTCAACACGGTGCGTACAGGCGATCTCATGGCGCGCATGACCGGCGATACCGATGCGATCCGCAATATGATCTGTTGGGTCTCCTACAATGGCATGGAATGTATCTTATGGTTTTTAGCTGCGGTGGTCGTGATGGGTGCGATCAATTGGCAACTCATGATCGCCTTGGTGATCGTCACGCCTTTGATCGGTATTTTGACTTATCACATGTCCAAACAAGCGTTGCCAGTGTATTTCAACATCCGTCAAAGTTTTGCCAGGCTCAACACCATGGTGGAAGAAAATATTTCTGGCAACCGTGTCGTCAAAGCTTTCACCCGCGAAGATTATGAAATTGCCAAATTTGATCGCCTCAACCACGATTACAAAACCCAAAACATGGCGGCGGCTGGGATCTCGCGGCGTTATTTGCCACCACTAGACTTCTTAGCCAGCTTACTATCAGTGATCGTATTGCTGCTGGGTGGTGGGTTGGTGATCGCCAAGCGGATGAGTTTAGGCGACTTGGTCACATTCAATGGCTTTTTGTGGCTATTGAACCAGCCAATGCGCATGAGCGGTTGGCTGATCAACGACGCGCAACGCTTTTCTGCCGCCACGATCAAAATTCGCGCATTACTTGGGGCCAAATCATCCATTCAAGCCCCTGTCATTGAAAAGCCGCGCCAAATGCAAGGCCGCGTGCAATTTGACCATGTCAGCTTCGCTTACCCTGACGCCCCTGAAGCGCCAGTGCTTGAAAATATCAACTTTACTGCCGAGCCCGGACAAACTATTGGGATCTTAGGCGAAACTGGTAGCGGCAAGTCAACGTTGATGGATCTGATCGCCAGATATTATGACCCGACTAAAGGGCGCGTGTTGGTGGATGGCGTCGATTTAAAACAGTGGCCGATCAATGCCTTGCGCGATCAGATCACTGTCGTCATGCAAGATCTGTTTTTGTTCTCAGACACCATTGCCGACAATATCAGCTATGGCAACCATGAAGCGCCAGTGCCTTATATTCGGCAAATGGCGCAAGTCGCGGCCGCTGATCAATTTATCAATGCCATGCCTGAAGGTTATCAAACCGTCGTCGGCGAACGTGGGGTCGGCCTTTCCGGTGGCCAAAAACAGCGTATTTCCTTAACGCGCGCGTTGGTCAACGATCCTAAGATCTTGATTTTGGATGATACCACCAGTGCGCTGGATATGGAAACTGAAGCCGAGATCCAGCAGCATTTAAAAACAGTTGCCGCTGATAAAACCGTTTTTATTATCGCCAGTCGCATTTCAAGTTTGCGTCATGCCGATCAGATCTTAGTGCTCCAACATGGCCGACTCGTCGCCCATGGCACCCATGAAGAATTGCTGAAACAAGGTGGCTATTATGCCACCACGTATGCCCAACAAACTGGAGGTGATCCGCTTGGCTAAGCGCAATACTTATGATGTCGATGAAGCAGAAAACGACCGGTTCAACTGGCATGATTACGCGAGATTGGGCCATTACCTCAAGCCTTACCGCCTTAAATTACTGTTAGCACTAGGCTCGATCTTAGTTGGAAACGTGGCATTGATCTTAGGGCCTTATTTGATGAAATTGGCGATCGACACTGAGATCCCGCAGCATAACTTAAAGGCATTGCTAGGCTTGTCGGCAACGTTTTTGCTTAGCTTGATTGCAGCATTTGGCTGCTATCGCTACCGGATCTGGACCATCACTGAAGTCGGCCAAGATCTCTTAAAAGACATGCGCCGCGATGTGTTCACCCATTTGCAGACTTTACCCAACAGCTATTTTGATTCCCGCCCGCATGGTAAGATCTTGATTCGCGTGGTGAATTACATCAATACCTTGTCTGATTTGTTAAGTAACGGTTTGATCAACTTGATCTCCGATTTGTTGAATTTGGTGATCACCTTGGTTTTTATGATCGCGATCAATTGGCAACTGACCTTATATTCCATGGCGTTGATCCCAGTGCTATTGATTTGGACTTATGTCATTCAAAAAAAGCAAGCCGTGGCGTTTGCGGCACTATCAAATAAACAATCAAACTTAAATGCCTATATTCACGAAGGCATCGCCGGCATTAAAGTGACCCAAGACTTTGCCCAAGAAAAAACTGCGATCGGGCATTTTGATCATGTCGCTGAAGAAAATCGGCACGCCTATATGCGCGCCGTGCATGTGCAGTATGCCTTGTCTCCTGGTGTTAACAACATTGCGACGATGACCACGGCGTTGATCTATTTTGTCGGGATCTCGCATTTAGGCGTGGCGGTCACTACTGGGACTTTAATCGCCTTTTTAGGCTATATCAATAACTTCTGGAACCCTGTGATCAATATCGGCAATTTCTATAACTCACTGATCACTGCCACGGCTTATCTCGCACGGATCTTTGAGTTGCTGGATGAAAAGCCAGCCGTTGCCGATGCTCCTGACGCGTTTGAACTGCCGCCGATCCATGGTGACGTCCAATTTAATTCAGTATCGTTTGCTTACGCACCAGACGAACCGACAGTGCTTCATCATGTCAGCTTCCACGCTTTGCCTGGCGAAACGATCGCCTTAGTTGGGCCGACTGGCGCTGGCAAATCCACGATCATTAACTTATTGTCGCGTTTTTACAATGTCTCTGATGGCACGATCACCATTGACGGCATTGATATCAAGCGCGTCACGTTGGCCTCCCTGCGCGCACAAATGGGTGTGATGCTTCAAGATACTTTCATCTTTTCTGGCACCATCGCCGAAAATATCCGCTACGGCCGTTTAGCTGCCACAGACGCTCAGATCCAAGCAGCCGCTAAAATTGCGCGTGCTGACGACTTCATCCAAACCCTACCTGCCGGCTATGACACTGTGATCCAAGAACGCGGCGCCAGCTTAAGTGCCGGCCAGCGACAATTAATTGCTTTTGCCCGCACCATTTTAGCCGATCCCAAGATCTTGATTTTAGATGAAGCCACCGCGGCGATCGACACGCACACTGAGCAGTTGTTACAAGCTGGTTTGCAAGGCCTGCTACAAGGGCGCACCAGTTTCATCGTGGCGCACCGCTTGTCAACGATCCGCAACGCGGACAAAATCTTAGTGATCGATCATGGTCAAATCGTCGAATCTGGCGATCATGACACGTTGATGGCTAAACACGGGGCGTACTTTAACTTATATGACGCGCAAATGCGTATGCTCAAGCAAGATTGAAAAAAAGTGGACCAGACATTAATCACATCGTCGCGAGACATTTTGTACCGCCAAGTCAAACAAGCGGCTCTGCACCGCGATTCAGTACGAATCGTGGTGCAAAGCCGCTTGTTTGATTGACTAAAACTGCGTATGCCACGTCCCTGTTTTCAGTTACATGCTTTGTTCTGTGCGTTCGATGATATCGTCTTGCGTCTCTTTGGATAACCCGACGAAAAATGCTGAGTACCCCGCGACCCGCACGATCAGATCCCGGTGTTGTTCGGGATGTACTTGCGCATCGATCAACGTCGCGCGATCGACAATGTTGTATTGCACGTGGTAGCCATGCAGGCGATTGAAAAAGGTCCGCAATAACGCGACTAACTTCATGCATGATTCTTCACTGCGTAAGATCTGCGGCGACATTTTTTGATTGAGCAACACGCCGCCAGTGATCGCACCGGTATCTAGCTTGGACACACTTTTAAACACCGCAGTTGGGCCGTTGGTATCCATGGCATGTTCTGGTGAGCACCCTTCTGCCAACGGCGTGCGCGCATGGCGACCATCAGGCGTGGCCAGCGTGGAATGGCCTTGTCCAACATTAGCCGAAATCGAACTAGTGCCAGCGTAACGCAAGCCACCGATCGGACCGCGCCCATAGCGGGTGTTTTTATACTTGGCGATTTCATCAATATATGGCGCATAAGCTTCCGTGATCAGTGAATCGACGTACTCATCGTCATTGCCATATTTAGGCGCATCGTTAAGCAACATTTGGCGGATCTTTTCGCCTTCATCCCCGGCAAAATCAGACTGCAGTGCATCCCACAATTGTTCTGGTGTTAACTTGTGTTCATCAAAAATCAGCTTCTTGATCGCCGCCAGCGAATCTGCCAAGTTGGCGATGCCGACTTGTAAGCCAGAAATAAAGTCGTAAACGGCGCCGCCTTCTTTGATCGTTTTGCCGCGCGCAATACAATCATCAGTCAATGTTGAACACAAAATGTCTGGGTAGCCTTGTTCCAACACCATATCGCAAGTATTTTCGATGATCACCGATTGCCGCGTGATCTCACGCAACGACTTGTCCCAAGCATCCAGCAATTGTTGATAGCTGGTCATTTCGGGAAAACGGCCATAATTTGGTAGCAATTGTTTGCCCGATTCTGGATCGACGCCACCATTCATCACGATCAACAGCGTTCTTGGGAAGTTGATGAAACTCATCCCAGTGCAGCGATACCCCCACTTGCCAGGTACCGCCGTTTCGACACAACCGATGGATGAATAGTTATAGGCATCGGCTTTTTTGACGCCGCGTTTGATAAACGACGGAATGATGATCTCGTCATTATTAAATGCCGGCATCCCCAACCCTTGCTTGATCACTTGCACACACGCCAGCATAAAGTCGTCAGACAACCCATGATGATAACGCACGGTTAAATTCGGTTGCGGTAGATGAGCTTGGGCAATGGCTTGTAAGATCAAATAAGACATTGGATTGACGGCATCGTGGCCATCTGGCGTCTGTCCGCCAATGGTGATATTTTGATACAGCGGCGACCCAGCTGAAAACTCAGTGTGCTGCCAAGAACGCACTTTGTTGATGGTCAAAGTCTTCAAGGCCAAATTGGTGATCAATTCCACTGCTTGGTCTGGCGTGATGCGCCCAGCTTTGAGATCTGCTTCATAAAAAGGATCCAAATATTGGTCCACGCGCCCATAGGAAACCGAGTGCCCATTGGATTCGATCTGCAACACCAAATGCACCAACCAAACCGACTGGATCGCTTCGCGCAAAGTGTGTGCTGGTTCATAAGGTACGCGCGTTAAAATATCTGCGATCTGCAAGTAATTGTCGCGTTGGGCTTGGTCGTCAGTCGCTGCAGCTAATTGTTGAGCTTTAGCGACATAGCGCTTGGCAAAGTTTTTCACCGCATCAATGGTGATCAAACTGGCTTGATAGAAGTAAAGTTTCTTTTGCTGGTCATAATCAGTGAGGTCTAAAGCGGCCATCGCCTTTTGGACGCGGGCTTCATACCATTTCAAGCCTTTATTGATCAAGGCCGTGTAGTCCACGGCAATATGGCCGTCGCCGCTGGTGATATTGCCATCAGCGCCAATGATCCCCAAATCGTAAAATACCCGACTCTTAGGTGGAAATGCTGCCAAGCCGCGATCTTCCAAGGTGTTGTGTTGCCAAAAAGGCGCAATGGCACGTAATTTGGCTTTGGTGTCTTCAGTAATATAAAAAACATCCCCAGGGCGCTTTTCAAAGGTGTCCAATTCGTCGATCACCCAATTCATCGAATATTCTGGAAAGACTGGGGCCCAACGGTTTTGTTGGGCTTGATTGCCCGCGATCAGCGTTTGTGGTTCGATGAAGATCGTCATTTTATCGAGGATATGGGCCAACATTTTAGCCCGCAACACATCTAGTTGTTCATCTTGGTGAGCTTGATAAGCTTCTGTGGCCAACACCGCCCGTTGCGGATCGACATAAGGCTTCGCATCAATGATCGTTTCGCGCAGATCATGCATGCGCTTGGTCAACTTTCCGAATTCACCTTTCGCGATCGGGCTTTTGGCAATTGTGGTTTGGGTTTTCATGGCATCCATTTTGAATTTCCTCCTTGAAATCGGTTTATGTTTACGTTCATAATGTATCATCGTTTCAAACGAAAATCAATTTAAAAACAACGATCAGGATAAATTCTCACAATTGTGCAGCTCACCATTGATTCTCCGCACAAAAAAACGGTCGATTCTTTGATCGACCGTTTAATCGTATTATTTTGCTTTTGCCACTTTGACGCTGACGTTGACAGCTTCCAGTTGCTGCTTGACCGCATCCGAGATCCCGCTATCTGTCACCACTTCATCCACATCATCAAACCCTAACTGGTGAACCAAACTGGTGCGATTGAACTTCTGCGAGTCAGTCAAGATCGTCACTTGATCAGCATGTTTGGCCATGCTTTGGACGATCTCGCTGCGCATCAAGTCATTGCCAAAAAAGCCTGAATCCGCGGCATAGCCATCCGTACTCACAAAACATTGGGTCACTTGAAACTGTGCTAGCATCGTTTTAGTCAAAGGACCAACCACCACTTGAGCAGCGGCTTGATAATTACCACCGAGCAAGATCACTTCGATATTCGGATAATCGCTGACATAATCGGCGATGAAACTAGAGATCGTGATAATGGTAACGCGCTTACCTTGTTGCCCTAACACTTCTGCCAATAACGCACAAGTTGAACCGGACTCGATCATGATGGTACTTTGATTTTTCACTGAATTGGCTGCCCGCAAGGCGATCTGGCGTTTGGTTTCGTAATTTTGGGCCAAGCGCGAACGCAGATCAGTGGGATCATTGATAATGGCGACGCCGTGTTGGCGCTGCAGCAACCCTTTTTCTTCTAATGTGGTGAGGTCTTTGCGAATGGTGACTTGCGACACTGATAATTCTTTGGCTAGTTGATTGACTTCCACTTCGCCGGCTTCTGTCACCCGCTGTAAAATGCGATCGATTCGTTTTGCGACCATGGCGAACACCTCCGATAGCCATAGTTTAGCACGCCTGTGACGCAAATACGAGTCTATTTTAGACACTAACGTAAATTATTTATTTACGTTTGAAACCAAACGTGCTACATTATGCGTAAAGGAAGGTGAGCGTCATGGCAGAGCAAGACAAACTCGGCTTGATCTTCAACATTCAAAAATTCAGTCTCAACGATGGCCCTGGGATCCGGACGGTGGTGTTTTTCAAAGGCTGTCCATTGCGGTGTCAGTGGTGTTCCAACCCAGAATCGCAATCTGGCTTGGAAGAACCCATGTACGACGAAGCCAAACAACGCAACGTCACCGTTGGCAAATGGTACACCGTTGACGCGGTAATGAAGGTGATTGAACAAGACCGTGACTTTTATGAAGAATCTGGCGGCGGGGTCACCTTATCTGGTGGCGAAGTCTTGTTTCAACCGACATTTGTCACTGCTTTGGCCAAAGCTTGTCATGAAGCTGGCATCCATGTGGCTTGTGAAACTACCGGTTACGCAAATCCTAAAGTCTTCGCTGACATGGCGCAATACATTGACTTGATGTATTTTGACTGCAAGCAATGGGACAGCAAGAAACATCAAGCCGGCACCGGCGCCCGCAACGAGTTGATTTTGAAAAATCTACAAACTGCCATGCAAATACCCGACTTGACCGTGCAAGTCCGCATTCCTGTGATCCCAGGATTCAACTACTCAGACGACGATGCCAAGCATTTTGGTGAGTTGTTCAACCGCTTGCATGTGCCATCAGTGGAACTATTGCCATTTCACCAATTTGGCTTAAAGAAATATGCTGACTTGCACCGCGAGTACGCCTTAAAAGACGTCAAACAACTGACTGCCGATGATCTGCAAAGCTTTCAACGTCAGCTGCAAGCCGCTGGCATTCGCGCCACGATCAACGGGTGGTAGCCGATGCAAGAGGTTGAAAAGATCCACTTGATGGCCAAAGCGGCGTACTTATATTACGTTGACGATCGCACCCAATCGCAAGTGGCCACCATGTTGCAAGTCGACCGCTCGACAGTCAGCCGCTTACTCAAGCGCGCTAGAGATACTGGCATCGTCACGATCCAAGTCCATCACTTCGACGTGGCGACTTATCAGTTGGAACAACAACTCCAGCAGCGCTTTGGCTTAAACGATGCCATCGTCATACCGACTGACCCCAACGCTGACAGTGCGACGAAAAACCAACAACTGGCCAAAACAGCAGCGCAATATTTGAAACGTATCATTGCCCCGCGGCAAAAAATCGGCTTTGCTTGGGGCACGACACTTTCGGGCATGGTCGGCCAATTAGATCATCCGATCAAAACCAATGCCACCTTTGTCCCTTTAGTCGGCGGTCCCAGTTCGGCAAATGCCAAATACCATGTTAATGGGATCGTGTATGATGCCGCTCGACAATTCGGTGGTGAAAGTTTGTTCATCGACGCTGCAGCGGTGCAAGAATCTAAAATGATCCGCGATGGCATTTGGCAATCGCAATATTTTCAAACCATCCGCCAAATTTGGAATCACTTGGATATCGCCTTTGTCGGCATTGGCGGGGCGTTGAACCGCGGCACCAGTCGCTGGCGAGACCTTTTATCCGCTGAGGACATCGCGGCATTACAAGATCGTGAAGTGATCGGCGATTGCTGTTGCACCTTTTTTGATCGCCATGGCCGCGTGCTTAAAGGCGCCTTGCATGATCGCACCATCGCCATTGACCTCAAGCAACTCAAGCAAACGCCAAATACCGTCGGCGTGGTGCGCTCACTGACCAAAGCCCCAGCGATCAAAACGTTTTTGACCATGGGGGTGTTGAACACCTTGATCACCGACAGTGAAACCGCTCAGCGCATCTTGTCTTGAAACGCACAAATGTGCATGTCTAGACCAATTGTCTGCCGGAATGCTTGGAACATCAACGTTTGCGGATTTCGGTAGCTGAACTTGCTGAAGCATTTGTGCCAACCACGCTACACTAGAACTATCAACAATATGAGGTGAGAAAAATGGAATTTTTACTCGATACGATCCATCTTGACGACATCAAAAAATATAACGCCATGATCGCTTTGGCTGGGGTCACATCAAACCCGACCATTGTGAAAAAAGAAGGCAAAGTCGATTTCTTCAACCATATGAACGCGATCCGTGCCATTATCGGCTTGGATAAGACCTTACATGTCCAAGCAGTCGGCCGTAGCACTGAAGCGATCGTTCAAGATGCGCACACGATCCGCGAACGCATTGATGATCATGTTTTTGTCAAAGTACCAACCAATGCGCCAGGCTTAGCGGCCATGAAGATCCTTAAAGCAGAAGGCTTCAACGTGACTGCCACCGCGATCTACTCCGAGATCCAAGCACGCTTAGCCATTGAAGTCGGTGCCGATTACTTAGCCCCTTATTTCAACCGCATGGTCAATATGGGCCTTGATGCCAAACAGATCTTAGGCAATATTCAAGCCACTATCGATCGTCAAAATAGCGCCAGCAAGATCTTAGCTGCTTCTTTCCACACTGTCGGCCAAGTCAACGATGCTTTTGAAGTCGGTGCGGCGGCTTGCACCATGGGCGCAGATATTTTAGGCGCAGCTTTAGGCAACCCAGCGATTGAAGCTGCAGTGGATGGGTTCACCAAGGACTGGGAAAGCCTTTATGGCCAAGGCACCACGATTTCTAGTCTTGCCAAATGAAATTTCAAAAGCCGTCTGGTTTGCAACCAGGCGGCTTTTGTGTTGACGAAAAAAGCACCCCACCAAAGTGAGATGCTTCCACAAATCTCGTATAAACGCTGATCCGAAGATTAACGCTTGGAGAATTGACTTGCTTTACGAGCCTTCTTCAGACCTGGCTTCTTACGTTCCTTCATACGAGGGTCACGTGTGAGCATGCCGCCGCGCTTTAAAGCACCACGGAAGTCTGGGTCAACGGTAAGCAACGCACGGGCGATACCGTGACGAGTTGCGCCGGCTTGGCCAGTATAGCCGCCGCCGTTAACGTTAACAAGGACATCATATTGACCCGTGGTTTCGGTCATGCCGAAAGGTTGAGTCATGTCCAAGATCAAGTGTTCGTATGGCAAATAGTCATGAACGTCTTTGCCGTTCATTGTGATTTTGCCAGTGCCAGGTACTAAGCGTACGCGGGCAACAGAGTTTTTGCGGCGACCAGTGCCGCTGTAAGATACTTGAGCCACAGTTGTATCCTCCTTAGATTAAGTTCGTGATGTCGAGTACTTCAGGCTTTTGGGCAGCATGGGAATGATCTTCCCCTGCATACACGTGAAGCTTCAAGAATTGTTGGTGACCAAGAGTGTTCTTGGTAGGCAACATCTTCTTGACGGAGTATTCAACCAAACGAGCAGGGTTGTTTTTCAGCAAGTCGCCAGCGACTTCATGCTTCAAACCACCTGGATGTTGGCTGTGACGGTAGTAGATCTTGTCAGAGGCTTTTTTGCCAGTTAACTTCAGCTTGGAAGCGTTGATCACAATGACGTTGTCGCCAGTGTCAACGTTAGGGGTAAAGGTCGGCTTGTTCTTGCCACGCAGGATGCTGGCAACAACAGAAGACAAACGGCCGAGGCTGATGTCTGTTGCGTCGACGACATACCATTTGTGTTCAATTTCGCCTGGCTTAGCCATGAATGTTGTACGCACGATTTGTTTCCTCCAAAAATTGTTCAGTGAGTGTTTGACACGTTAAGTTTCCGGGGCTTATCGTGGGGCAAACAATACCAGCTACTACTATATCGCAAATTCACGTCAACGTCAATCAAAACCTCTGCGCAGGCTTGGCAAAAAAAGGCTGAACATTTCCCTGATGCCTAGCATTGAAGCCCAGTCGACGTTACGCCGCAATCGCAGCGTGCTTGGCGATGATCGCGCCGATCATCCCCATTAACAAACTCAAACCTAAGCACACGCCAACGACTCCAGACCACGCGATCACTTGCGCCAACCAAGCAAAACTTACCGGTCCGACAGCCGCCAAAATATAGCCGCCGGATTGTGCCATACCAGATAAACTGGCAGTCCCTTGGGCGCTTTTGGTCTTCTTTTGGAAAAACACGATACAAAGGGAAAATGCCGCGCCACTGCCGGCACCCATGATGATGGCCATCACGGCTTGAAGCCAAAATACAACTGGTGCCATTAACACCCCGACCAAGCCGATTACAAAGCCACCAGCAGCGATCACGACCACAGTCATTAAACCATGCCGTCGTTCTGCCAGCGCTGGGGTCAACATATTCAGTGGCAAGCCAAATAACTGAAACAATGTTGCCAAGGTGCCAGCCGTCACCGCATCAAAGCCAGCATGTTGCCAAATCGCTGGCAGCCAGGTCAACAACGAATAATAAAGGACGCTTTGAAGCCCGAAAAATAACGCGATCAACCAAGCCAAAGGCACCTGCGTCAAGCGTATTGTAGCCATCTGAGGGGTATCGGCATGTGGGTGGCCTTTTAACTGGGGTAAAACGCCTAACCAAACTACTAATGCGACCACGCTTACAGCACCAAACACGGCCATAGTTGATGTTGCGCCAATATGTTTGGCCAAAACGCCGCTGGTGCCGGTACCGACACTTGCCACCAAACCCATTGCGGTCGTGTACATCGTGGTCATGATGGCAATGCGCCGCGGAAATTCACTTTTGATCAACGCTGGCAACAATACATTGCCACCAGTGATCCCAAGCCCAGCCAAAGCCGTCCCGATCAACAGCCCCCAAACATTTGGCACTAAGCGCAAACCAGCCCCTAATACCAATGCTAATGCGGCAAAAGTCAACACTCGCCCAGCGCCGAATTTGGCGCCAAGTTTGCCGATCATCGGCGACATCACCGCAAACATTGCCAGTGGGATCGACGTGACCAAGCCAGCTAAACTGCTTGGTAAAATGCCACTGGCACTTAACGCTTTTAATAATGGCGGCATCATCGTGATCGGCAGCCGTAAGTTGGCCCCGATCAAAAATACCCCAAACACAATCAACCACACGTGTTGCTTTTTCAAACCGTCGACTCCCCATTCATGTTGGTTAATAATAGACTTCTTTGAGATACAACCCCGACGCCGGCGCGGTGCCGCGAGCTTGTTGGCGATCTTTCACTTCGTATAAGCGCAAGAAGTCATGCACATCACGGCGACCACTACCGATTTCCAGCAACGTCGCCACCAAAATACGCACCATATTATACAAAAAGCCATTCCCGTAAAATTCAAACACGACTTCATTGTGCGCTGGATCATCGCGCACCGTGGCTTCATAGATTGTGCGTACTTTATCCACGATCACCCCGCCACTAGCCGCAAAGCTGGTGAAATCATGAGTCCCCACCACATCATTTAACGCGACTTGCACCTTTGCCAAGTCTAAAGGATAAGGCCAATGCCCCGTATACAAGCGATTGAATGGATCCGTGAAACGACCGCGCGCCACGCGATACAGATAACGTTTGCCTTTGGCAGAATAGCGCGCATGAAAATCTGCTGGTGCAAATTCTGCTTTTAAGATCTCGATATCTAACGGCATCAACGAATTCATCGCCCGCAGCATGGCTTGTTCTGGGATCTCAATGGGAAAATCAAAACTCACCACTTGGCCGAGTGCATGCACCCCTGAATCGGTGCGCCCAGAGCCATCGATATGGATCGCATCGACTTTCGCCATTTTGCCTAAGGCCTTTTGCAACACGCCTTGAACTGTGCGTTGATGGGGTTGGATCTGGTAGCCGGCAAATTTGGTCCCATCATATGCCAGCGTTAATTTGTAATGGGTCATGATTTACTCCTAAATAAAAGCCGGCTTCTTCAGCCAGCTTCCTATGCTCTAAGAAACACTAACAATCCGGTCAAAGCGGCCATCACCACAGCCGCAGCGACATCTGAGCGGTGATATTGTAGCACCCGAAACTTGGTGCGATGATCGCCACCTTGATAGCCGCGCGCATCCATCGCCGTGGCTAAGTCTTCGGCGATCCCGAAACTATCGACGAATAACGGGATCAACAGTGGGACGACAGCTTTCATTTGCTGAAACAAATTCCCAGTCCCAAAATCCACCCCACGCGCACGTTGGGCATTCATGATCTTGGTGGTTTGATCCATCAAAGTCGGCACAAACCGCAAGGCGATCTGTAACACCAAAGCCAATTCGGTCACTGGCACATGCAACACTCGCAGTGGCTTGAGTAATGACTCCACCGCATCTGCCAAAGACAGCGGCTGAGTGGTCAATGTCAGCAATGTGGAAATGAAAATGATCAACACAAAGCGCATAAAGATAAACGCGCCATTGGTCAGCCCAAATTGCGTGACCGCTAGCCACCCCCAAGACCAATAAGTGGTGCCACCTTTGGTAAAGAAGATCTGCAACGCGACAGTAAACAAAATCAGCCAGATCATTGGGCGCACGCCGCGCAAGAAAAAGCTCAGCTTCACTTTGGACAGCTGGATCATCACCATTGTCGCGACAAACATCAACAAATAACTTTGCCAGTTATTTGCCAAGAAAATGATCGCGATGTAATAAAAACTCGCCATTAACTTGGTCCGCGGATCCAAGCGATGCACCATTGAGTCGCCTGGAATGTAGCGGCCTAAAATCAATTTATCCAAGGTCGCCACCTCCTAGCTGTGGCATCAGATCATCTGCTAATTCAGCTGCCGTCAACGGCATTTGTTGAAAGGTAAAGCCGAGTTTTTCAAGGCGTTCGGCAAACGCTGTGGTTTTCGGCAAGCCCAGTTGCTTTTGGCGCAACCAATCCGGATCAGCAAAAATCTCTCGCGGTGTCCCTTGGCGCACCAAGGCGCCATGTTCCATCACCAACACGCGATCGGCATAGTCGGCCACGTCATCCATTTGGTGCGTCACTAACACAATGGTCAAGCCTTGCTCATCATGGAGCTTTTTGAACATGGTCATCATTTCCAAACGGCCAGCAGGATCTAAGCCAGCAGTGGGTTCATCCAACACCAAAATTTCCGGTTGCATCGCCAAAACCCCAGCGATCGCCACCCGCCGCATTTGCCCGCCAGATAGATCAAATGGCGATTGTTGCAAGATATCATCAGGCAAGCCCACTAACTTAACCATTTGTTTGGCTAAGGCTTTGGCGTCTGCTTCTGGTACGCCGAAGTTCATGGGGCCAAACGCGATATCGCGTTCGACTGTTTGTTCAAATAATTGATTTTCTGCAAATTGAAACACCATACCGACTTTTTGCCGTAAGGGTTTCAAGTTCTTGTTATTGGTTTCCGGCGTGATTTGGCGATCGCCGATGGTGACAGTGCCGCTAGTCGGCTTTAACAACGCGTTTAAGTGTTGCAACAACGTCGATTTACCAGAGCCGGTATGCCCGATGATCGCCGTGTAGTCGCCACCTTTGATCGTGGTGGTGATATCTTTGAGGCCGTCGCCAGCAAAAGGGGTGCCAGCTTGATAAGTAAAACTTACATGGTCGAATGTAATGTCCAAAGCGCCTTTGCCAGTCCTTCCTCATCTAAATACCCTGCCGGCATTTGCACACCGCGCTTGGCTAACGCATTTTTAAGTTTTTCCGGATAGGGAACGTCCAAACCTAATTGTAACAAGGCTTCCCCATGCGCAAAAATTTCTGCTGGGGTACCGATCTCTTTCACTTGACCATCATCTAATAACAACACTTGATCAGCCCCAGCCGCTTCATCGATATCATGTGTGATCGACAATACCGTCAGAGACTGGCGTTGGCGCAGTTGCTTGATCAAATCGATGATCTCCAAGCGCCCCGCTGGATCAAGCATCGACGTGGCTTCATCTAAGATAATGATATCTGGACGTTGTGCCACGATCCCTGCAATGGCGACGCGCTGTTTTTGCCCACCAGAAAGGCGTGCTGGCTCGCGGGTCGCAAAAGCTTGCATATCGACGGCTTCAAGCGCGGCTTGCACCCGAACCAGCATTTCATCGCGCGGCACCGCCCGGTTTTCCAACCCAAACGCCACATCATCCGCGACTGTCGCCCCAACAAACTGGTTGTCCGGATTTTGAAAAACGATCCCCACTTTGGCCCGAATATCCCAAACCGTTTCTTCAGTGAGTGGCATCCCAGCAACCGTTACTTGACCAGATTCAGGCGCCAATAAGCCGTTGATGTTTTTGGCTAACGTTGATTTCCCACTGCCGTTATGCCCGATGATCGCCCACCACTGCCCTGCAGGCACAGCAAATGACACGTCATTTAACGCCGCTTTGGGACTTTCTGGATAATGATAACTGAGGTGTTCAACTTCGATCGCGTTTGCCAAATCACCAACGCTCCTTCCGTGCTTTCATACTGTCATATCATATCATATTTTCCCACTAGACTAACAGTCTCATTACCCCTGTCACCGTTTCGGTGCGCCAAACGGTGGCAATCGTTTCCATGACCTTCACAAAACGCATGCAGCATCATCATTTGGCACAAATGCGATCTGTTGCATCCAAGTGGCAATACTGTGCTGACATTCTCACCAGGTGGCCGAAAATCCGCAGCTATGGAAAATTGGCGTCACTGTGGCGCACTGTCAAAGTTGCCGTGCAGCCGGCTTCTGAAATCGCCAAGCCCGACGTCATCAGGCACTCAACAGACCTTGACTAGTAGGTTATGCATACTAGTGCCAGACTAGGTCTACCTGACATCGATTGTCAAAGATAGCGTCGAAACCGTTGGATGTTTGCACTTGAAAGAGAGGCGAGATGTCCCAACTCTCCCACGTTCTAGGTTGGCCGCCATCACTGACCGAGCAGATCTCAGCTAGTATGCCATGCATACTAGTGCCAAACGCTATCGAAGCGACACCGAGTATCGGATAGTGGCGCAATTGAAGGGCGTTTGAATTTGGGACGGAGGTTTGCCACCCCTGCATGGTGAGATTTCCGTTGGCGATTTATCGCCTACGGAAAGCCGCAGGAAAAGATCCGGCGGGTGGCAAGCAAAGCGAGACATCCCGGCTAGCTTTTTCGAGGACCCTCACCATGCAGGGGTGGCAAGCCGGAGCCCCAAATTCAAACGCCCGAACCGAACCACACAGCACGCAAAAAGCGGTGAGCCTCAACAGGTTCACCGCTTAATTTATGTACAAAAAAAATCATTCAATGATGGAGACACCAGTTGCCCGGTGCTCGAAGCTAGACTAAGCTATCACACATGGGATAGCCACCATCTCAAACGCTCCATCGATCAAATGACCAAAGTGCTGTGGCCACGTGGGTCACAACGGTTTTGAAAAGGTGATCACCGTTGCCGGCGAATCACGTAATGTTAATGGCGCCAGGCGAAGCTGGCAAAGTTTTGAAATTAAACTAATTCCAAAATAACCATTTGGGCTGCATCGCCGCGGCGAGGAGCAGTCTTCAGAATGCGGGTGTAACCACCTTTGCGTTCTGCGTAGCGAGGGGCAACGTCTGCGAACAATTTCTGCAATGCAGATTGAACAACAACCGTGTCGCCATCTTCTTTAACATCAGCGATCTCGTTGCGCAAGTATGCTGCGGCTTGACGACGTGCGTGCAAGTCGCCGCGCTTACCAAGCGTGATCATCTTTTCAGCGGTGGAACGAACTTCCTTAGCGCGGGCTTCAGTAGTCGTGATCCGTTCGTGGATCAAAAGATCCGTAGTGAGATCGCGAAGCAAAGCCTTACGTTGGGAGCTGGTCCGGCCTAATTTACGGTAACTCATGAGTGTTTTGCCTCCTTTTTACAGATTAGTCTTCGGTGCGCAGGCCTAAGCCAAGGTCGCTAAGCTTATTCTTAACTTCCTCAAGTGACTTACGACCTAAGTTGCGGACCTTCATCATATCGGCTTCTGTTTTGTTGGTCAGCTCTTGCACGGTATTGATACCAGCGCGCTTCAAGCAGTTGTAAGAACGAACGGACAAGTCGAGCTCTTCGATGGTCATCTCAAGCATCTTTTCCTTGTGGGTCTCTTCTTTTTCAACCATGATCTCAGCGTTTTTGGCTTCATCCGTCAAGTTGACGAAAATATCCAGATGCTCGGTGAGGATCTTCGCAGCTAAGCTGATCGCTTCACGCGGATTGATCGAACCATTGGTCCAAACATCCAACGTCAGCTTGTCGAAGTCGTTACGCCGGCCAACCCGGGTGCTTTCGACTTGATAGTTGACCCGACTGATTGGGGTGAAAATCGAGTCGATCGGCAAAACCCCGATTGGCATGTCATCGACTTTATTTTGATCAGCTGCCACATACCCGCGACCGGTTTTGACCGTCATCCGGACGTGGAAGCGACCCCCTTCTGCAACCGTACAAATGTACTGCTCAGGATTGAGCACCTCGACATCACTATCAGAAACGATGTCTGCAGCCGTAACGGTGGCTGGGCCGGCTACGTCGATTTCGACCGTCTTGTCTTCATCTGTGTTCATCTTCAAAGCAAGCTTTTTGATGTTTAAGATGATTTGGGTCACGTCTTCAAGCACCCCATCGATAGTGGAGAACTCATGGAGCACCCCATCGATTTGGATGTTGCTGACGGCTGCCCCTGGCAAAGAGGACAAAAGGATCCGCCGCAGCGAATTGCCCAGTGTGGTGCCATAGCCGCGTTCAAGCGGTTCTACGACAAACTTACCGTAGTTGGTGCTTTCGTCAACTTTGGTGATGTTTGGCTTTTCAAATTCGATCATCTAAGTCTGTACCCCTTTCAAAACGAGAAGTGAAGTTTTGTTTACCCGGCCAATAAAAGGCCGCAGGGTAACAATTACACACGACGACGCTTTGGAGGACGAGAGCCGTTATGTGGCACTGGGGTGACGTCGCGGATCGCGGTCACTTCAAGGCCAGTCGCCTGAAGGGAACGGATCGCAGCTTCACGGCCGGAACCTGGGCCCTTAACAGAGACTTCAACGGACTTCATGCCATGTTCCATGGATTCTTTTGCTGCGGCTTCAGCAGCCATTTGCGCTGCGAAAGGCGTCGACTTACGGGAGCCCTTGAAACCAAGTGCGCCTGCAGAAGACCAAGCGATCGCGTTACCGCGAGGGTCGGTGATCATGACCAGCGTGTTGTTGAAAGTTGAGTGGATATGTGCCACACCAGATTCAACGTTCTTACGAACTCGACGCTTACGAGTTGTTTTGCGTACTGCCATCGGGATGTATTCCTCCTTTACCTAATTATTTCTTTTTACCGGCAATGGTAGTTTTCTTACCTTTGCGGGTGCGTGCGTTGTTCTTGGTGTTTTGGCCACGAACAGGCAAGCCACGACGATGACGGATCCCACGGTAGGAACCGATTTCCATCAGACGTTTGATGTTCAAGTTAACTTCACGACGAAGATCGCCTTCAACCTTGACAGAGTCAACGGCTGCGCGGATCTTGTCTTCTTGATCTGGGGTGAGGTCTTCTTGGCGGACGTTTTCTGGAACGCCGGCTTCAGCCAGGATCTTTTGAGCGGTGGTCTTGCCAATACCGAAGATATAGGTCAAGGCGATTACGATTTGCTTACCACGTGGTAAGTCGACACCTGCGATACGAACCATACGATGGACACCTCCTAATATAGTAGTTTAGATTAACCTTGGCGTTGCTTGTGTTTCGGGTTTGCAGAGCAAATGATCATGACGCGGCCTTTGCGGCGTACGACTTTGCAGTGCTCGCACATCTTTTTGACGGATGGACGTACTTTCATTGTAAATAGCCTCCTCTAAGGATTCGTGAGCTCACTAACTGCTGGCAATTACTTGAAACGGTAAGTGATGCGGCCTTTGGTCAAGTCGTATGGCGATAATTCAACCGTCACGCGATCGCCTGGGAGAATGCGGATGTAGTGCATCCGGATTTTGCCAGAAACATGCGCCAAAATGGTAGCGCCGTTTTCAAGTTCGACTTTAAACATCGCGTTGGGTAAGGTATCCACCACGGTGCCTTGAATTTCAATTACATCGTCTTTTGCCACTAAATAATTCCTCCTAAAATTCTGGAACACAACGTGCGAAAAGGGTGAGGCCAAGGGCACTCACCGCACATACCGCGATATTGTACCACATAAATTATGCGATGACCAGACCGGATCGTGCAAAAGACGAAGTCATCTACTTTGCAACTGCGGCCAGGATCTTTTTGATTTCGGCGAAAACCAAGTCGATATCTTGGTCACCATTGACGGTGTACAAGAGATTGCGCTGCTTGTAAAAGTCCAGCAATGGTGTGTTCATTTCGATGTTTACTTTGAGGCGGTTTTTGACCGTTGCCGGCTTGTCGTCGTCACGTTGGAAGAATTCATGGCCGCCGCAAACATCACAAGTCCCTTCAACCTTGGTTGGGTTGTAGACTTTATGATAAGTGGCGCCACAGTTCTTACAAATGTAGCGACCTGACAAGCGTTCGATCAACTTCTCAGGGGCAACATCGATATTGATCACGGCATCAACAGGCTTGTTGATGTCTGCGGTCAAAGTTTCCAACGCCTCTGCTTGCGCGATCGTGCGTGGGAAACCATCGAGCATGTAACCCGCATCAGTATCTGATTTGGCCAAGCGTTCCTTCACGATGCCAACAGTCACAACGTCTGGAACGAGGGAACCTGCATCCATAAAGGCTTTGGCTTTTTGGCCAAGTTCAGTACCGGCAGCCATGGCTGCGCGGAACATGTCACCAGTCGAGATATGAGCGATCGGATAAGCTTGCACGATGCGCTCTGCTTGAGTGCCTTTACCAGCACCAGGAAGTCCCATTAAAATGAGATTCATTGGATCTGCCTCCGTTGATTGGCAAAGGGAAGTTAGCCGGATGGCCATATTCCCGCTACCATTATCGTCGAGTCGCTGACGCCTAAACGCCAGTTGACTCTGATTAGTCTTTGATCAAGTCACCTTGGATGAAGCCGACATATTCGCGCTTCATCAGCAACCCATTCAACTGTCGAACTAATTCGATGGCCGTCATGACGACGATCAACAAGCTAGTCCCGCCCAGCCCGATGGATTGTGGCAGGTTCCAAAGCATTGACGCCAATTGTGGCAACAAGGCGATGACCCCTAAGAACAATGCACCGACTGTGGACAGTCGCATCAAGAGACCAGACAAATACTTTTCAGTCTCTTTACCTGGCCAAACACCAGGAATGTAACTTCCTTGCTTGGTCAAGTTCTCCGCGACTTTTTCAGGGTTGACCTGAACAAAAGCGTAAAAGAACGTGAACAAGACGATCAAGACGGTGTACACCGCGATCCCAACAGGCTTTTGCATGCTGAAGATGTTGGTCATGACCTGATACCAGGTATCTTCAGAGTGGTTCGCCTGAAAAGCCATTAAAATGGTTTGCGGCGTCACAATGAAGGAACTGGCAAAGATCACTGGGATAACCCCAGCCACGTTGACTTTCAACGGTAAGTAAGAATTACTCCCCGCTGCAGTCACCCGGCGTGTGTATTGGATCGGGATCTTCCGGTTGGCTTGTTGGACCCAAGTCACAAAGGTCACGACTAACAACACAATGACAACCAAAGCCACTAAGAACAATGCCCCCGTTAACTTGTCGTTGTTATTGGTAATGTTGTCTTGCCAAAGTTCTTGGATCCCACTAGGCAAGCGCGCAATGATCCCGGCAAAAATGATCATCGACACGCCGTTGCCGACGCCTTTGTCAGTGATCTGTTCACCCATCCACGTCAACAGCATCGTGCCGCCGGTGAGGATGATACCGATGGTGACATAAGTCTGAATCGTCGGATTATTCACTAAGCCAAGCGAGCTTAACTGCTGGAACCCAGCAGTAATGCCGACAGCTTGGAAAAATCCTAGGAAAATAGTCAAATAACGCGTCACTTGGTTGAGCTTGCGCCGCCCGACTTCCCCTTGTTTGCTCCATTCAACAAACTTCGGCACGATATCCATTTGGAGCAATTGGATAACGATCTGAGCCGTGATGTATGGTGAAACCCCCATCGAGAAAATCGAGTAGTTCGACAACCCGCCCCCACTTACTGTATCCAGCAGTGGGATCAAGCCGGTAGCGCTGATGTTTGTTAACGCTTTGGCATCAACACCTGGAACCGAGATCTGCGCGCCTAACCGATAAACCAGCAAAACGCCTAAGGTAAACAAGATCTTATTACGGATCTCTTTGACCTCGAGCGCGTTTTTGAGGGTTTTCAGCATTAGATCACCTCAATAGAACCGCCTGCTGCTTCGATTGCTGCTTGAGCAGCTGCGGAGAATTTGTCAACTTTGACGTTCAACTTCTTCTCCAACTTGCCGTTTGCCAGCAACTTGATACCGTCTTTTTCGTTTTTAACTAAGCCGGCTTCAACCAACACGGTGTTGGTGATTTCTTGGCCGTCTTCAAAACGGTTCAAGTCGTTGATGTTCACAACGGCATAAACTTTACGGTTGATGTTGTTGAAACCGCGTTTTGGCATACGACGGAACAATGGCATTTGGCCACCTTCAAAACCCAAACGAGTCTTGCCGCCTTGACGCGCCAATTGGCCCTTAGTACCTTTACCAGCGGTTTTACCTTGGCCGCTAGAAGTCCCACGGCCAAGACGCTTACCGTGTTGACGGGAACCTGCAGGGGCTTGTAATTCATGCAACTTCATGCTTGGCACCTCCTTGTGATGATTTTTAGTCTTTGATTTCTTCTACGGATACCAGATGAGAGATCTGGAAGATCGCACCACGAGTTGCTGCGTTATCAGGCTTGATAACAGAGCTGGAGATGCGGCCAAGGCCGAGTTCCTTGACGATTTTGCGTTGCTTAGGCAGGCGGTGTACGGCACTACGAGTCAACGTAATTTTCAATTGAGCCATAATGTGTCCTCCTAGTCTTTCAAGTGAGATGCAGAAACGCCGCGCAGATCGGCAACCATTTCGACAGTCTTCAATTGCTTGAGACCTTCGACAGTGGCGCGGATCATGTTGATCGGCGTGTTGCGGCCAAGAGACTTGGAGGTAACATCGCTGATACCTGCAAGTTCCATAACGGCACGGACAGCACCGCCAGCAGCGACCCCAGAACCTTCAACAGCAGGCTTCAATAAAACCTTGCCGGCGCCGAAGTGACCGATCACTTCATGCGGGATCGTAGTGCCAACGATAGGCACTTCGATCAAGTTCTTTGATGCGTCATCAACTGCTTTGCGGATAGCTTCTGGTACTTCTTGAGCTTTACCAGTACCAAAGCCGACGTGACCATGCTTGTCGCCGACGATCGCAATAGCTGCAAAACGCAGACGGCGACCACCTTTAACAACTTTAGTGACCCGGTTGATCGCAACAACGCGATCTTCTAAGTCCAATTGGGATGGATCAATGTATGATGCCATGTGGTGTTTATCCTCCTTTGTATTAGAATTCGAGGCCGTTTTCACGTGCTGCTTCAGCTAAAGCTTGCACGCGACCATGGTAGAGATAACCACCACGATCAAAGACGACGACTTTGTGACCGGCAGCAACAGCACGTTGAGCGACCAAGGCACCAACTTTGGCAGCTTGTTCGGTCTTCGTCCCTGTTACTTCTGAATCAAGAGAGGAGGCACTTGCTAGCGTCACACCCGCTACGTCATCAATTAATTGTGCGTAGATGTTTGTGTTAGAACGGAAAATGTTCAAGCGTGGGCGCTCGCTCGTACCAGAAATCTTACCCCGGACACGTGCGTGACGCCGTTGCCGAGTTTTGTTTTTATCTGGCTTGGAAATCACAATATTCACCTCTTAATGTTGACTTAGAAACTACTTACCAGTCTTACCTTCCTTACGACGAACAACTTCATCGACGTAACGAATACCTTTACCTTTGTAAGGTTCAGGGGCACGAACGGCACGGACTACCGCGGCAAATTGACCAACAACTTGCTTGGAGATCCCGCTGATATTGATCTCGGTGTTGCTAGGAACATCGAATTCAACGCCTTTAGGGGCTTCCATCTCAACTGGATGGGAATAGCCGACGTTTAAGACCAGCTTAGCGCCTTGCTTTTGAGCACGGTAACCAACACCGACCAACTTCAACTTCTTGGTGAATCCTTCGGAAACACCGAGGATCATGTTGTTCAAGTTGGCACGCATGGTACCATGCAAAGCCTTGTAAGAGTCATCTGGGCGAGTGAAAGAAATTTCATTGCCTTCTTGACTCATCTTGATTTCTGGGACAAAAGTACGAGTTAATTCGCCTTTAGGCCCCTTAACGGTGATGTTGTCGCCGTCTTGCTTGACTTCAACGCCAGCAGGAACAGTGATAACTTTATTACCAATACGACTCAAGGTAGTACCTCCTGTAAATGTGGTTTACCAGACGTAAGCGAGCACTTCGCCGCCGACGTTTTTGGCACGGGCATCCTTGTCGGTGATCACACCTTCGGATGTAGAAATGATGGCAATACCAAGACCGTTTAAGACCTTCGGCACTGCATCAGCTTTCACGTATGAACGCAAACCTGGCTTGGAGATACGCTTCAAACCAGAGATCACGCGTTCGTTGTTCTTCCCATACTTCAGGAAGATGCGAATGATACCTTGCTTGTCGTCTTCAATGACTTCGTAGTCACGAATGAAGCCTTCAGCTTTAAGGATCTCGCTAATGTCTTTTTTCATCTTAGATGCAGGAACCACCAGAGATTCGTGACGCACCATGTTGGCGTTACGGATCCGGGTCAAGTAATCTGCGATTGGATCGGTCAGGACCATTGATTTAACCTCCTTTTAACTTGGTAGTGTTTACCAGCTAGCCTTGCGCATACCAGGAATTTGGCCGGCATGGGCTAATTCACGAAGGCAAATCCGGCAGAGCTTGAATTTACGATATACGGAATGTGGACGGCCACAACGTTGGCAGCGAGTATATTCTTGCACTGCGAACTTTGCAGGCCGGTTGTTTTTGACGATCATGGACTTCTTAGCCAAGTGTAACCCTCCTTTATTTAGCGAATGGCATCCCGACTTGCGTCAGCAATTCGAGTGCTTCTTCATCAGTGTTCGCGGTTGTTACGATCACAACATCCAACCCACGCACGTGGTTTACTTTATCGTAATCCACTTCAGGGAAGATCAGTTGTTCCTTAACACCCAAGGTATAGTTGCCGCGGCCGTCGAAGGACTTTGCGGAAATACCATGGAAGTCGCGGACACGAGGCAAGGAGACGTTGATCAACTTGTCCAAGAAATCATACATGCGTTCGCCGCGCAAAGTAACTTTGGCGCCGATCGGCATGCCTTCACGCAAGCGGAAGTTCGCGATGGACTTCTTGGCTTTGGTGATCAAAGGTTGTTGACCAGAGATCAACTTGAGTTCTTCGACAGCTTCGTCAAGGTTTTTAGCGTTTTGAGTCGCATCGCCGACACCCATGTTCAGCACGATCTTATCGACCTTAGGTGCTTGCATGGAAGACTTGTAGTTGAACTTTTCGATCAAACTAGGCGCGATTTCCTTGTTGTAGCGTTCTTGTAAACGGTTCGTCATTGCAGTATTGTCCTCCCTTCGTTATTTTTCGAGTGCGGCGCCGGACTTCTTGGCGATGCGCACTTTTTTGCCGTCCTTGATTTCTACGCCGGTACGGCTTGGCTTGTTGGATTCTGGATCCAGCAACATCACGTTAGAAACGTGGATAGCTGCTTCAACGTCCACGATGCCGCCTTGAGGGTTGGCATTGCTTGGCTTTTGGTGCTTCTTGACCATGTTCACGCCTTCGACGATCACTTTGTCAGCTTTGAGAAGCACTTTGGTTACGGTACCTTCTTTGCCAGCGTCTTTACCACGCATGACACGTACCTTATCACCAGTCTTGATTTTCATGCTTGCACCTCCTCTTACAGAACTTCAGGCGCCAAAGACACGATCTTCATGAAGTCACCGTCACGCAGTTCACGTGCAACGGGGCCAAAGATACGAGTGCCTTTAGGGCTCTTGTCGGCGTTGATGATCACAGCAGCGTTCTCATCGAACTTGATGTAAGAACCATCTGTACGGCGCGCACCAGACTTGGTACGGACGATAACAGCTTTCACAACATCATGCAATTTGACAACGCCACCTGGTGTAGCTTGTTTTACAGTAGCCACAACGACATCACCGATGTTACCGGTCTTGCGGAATGAACCGCCAAGCACCTTGATCACCAGTAATTCGCGGGCGCCAGAGTTGTCCGCCACTTTAAGACGACTTTCTTGTTGAATCACGGGGTTGGTCCTCCTTTCGTCACTATACGATTATTAGATACGAACAGCCTTTTCGACAACGTTCAATAAACGGAAACGCTTGTTGCGTGACAAAGGACGAGTTTCCATGATCTTAACGACGTCGCCGGTGTGGGCTTCGTTGTTCTCATCATGTGCGTAGTAACGCTTCGAATACTTAACACGCTTGCCGTAGACAGGGTGTGTCTTGGTCGTGGAAACTTCGACAGTAATGGTTTTGTCCATCTTGTCGGATACCACAGTACCTTGATAGACTTTACGAGAATTGCGTTCAGCCAATGGTATGTCTCCTTTCCGTTATTTGTTGTCTTGAGCCTGACGAAGGACCGTCTTGATGCGCGCGATGTTCTTGCGCACTTGCTTCAAGCGGGCGGTATTTTCAAGCTGGCCAGTCGCTTGTTGGAAGCGCAAGTTGAACAGCTCTTCTTTGTACTGCTTTTCTTTGTCGAGCATTTCAGCAGTGGATAATGCAGTAATGTCTTTAGCCTTCATTAGTTTGCGCACCTACTTCCTCACGAGCGATGATCTTTGTACGAACAGGGAGTTTGTTTGAAGCCAGACGCAATGCTTCTTTAGCGACTTCTTCTGGCACGCCGGCAACTTCAAACATTACCTTTTCGCGCTTAACAACAGCAACCCAGCCGGTTGGTGCCCCTTTACCATTACCCATACGTACGCCGACACCTTTAGAGGTGTAGGACTTTTGTGGGAAAATACGGATCCAAACTTTCCCACCACGCTTCATATAACGGGTGATAGCAACACGAGCAGCTTCGATTTGACGGTTAGAGATCCAAGAAGATTCCAAGGATTGTAAACCATATTCACCAAAGGAGACTTTACGGCCGCCTTTAGCAGCACCGCGCATTTTCCCACGGAATTCGCGACGATGCTTAACACGCTTAGGTACTAACATGGGTTATTTGCCTCCCTTCGCAGAACGGTTTGGCTTGTCTGGAAGGATTTCACCACGGTTGATCCAGGTCTTGATGCCGATCTGGCCATAAGTCGTAGTGGCTTCTTCCCAAGCATAGTCGATATCGGCACGCAAGGTGTGCAATGGCACGGTGCCTTCAGTGTAATGTTCGCGACGGGCAATATCAGCACCGTTCAAACGACCAGCAGCTTGAGTTTTAACACCTTTAGCGCCAGAACGCATGGTACGTTGCATTGCTTGCTTCATCGCGCGACGGAATGCCACACGTTGTTCGAGTTGAGCAGCAATGCTCAAGCCGACCAAATGGGCATCCAAGTCAGGTTTCTTGATTTCAACAATGTTGATGTGGACTTTACGGCCAGTCAAGTTGTTGAGTTCTGTGCGCAATGCTTCAACTTCAGCACCACCCTTACCGATCACCATACCAGGTTTTGCGGTGTGGATGGAGATGTTGACGCGGTTTGCAGCACGTTCGATTTCAATAGTAGAAACGGAAGCATCAGCGAGCTTTTTGTTGATGAAAGCTCGGATCTTGATGTCTTCGTGTAAGAATGTGGCAAAATCCTTTTCAGCATACCACTTTGATTCCCAGTCGCGAATGACGCCAACACGGAAACCCTTAGGATTAATCTTTTGACCCACGCTCTATCCCTCCTTATGCTTCTTTTTCGGAAACGACCACTGTGACGTGGCTCGTCCGCTTGTTGATTGGTGATGCACTACCTTTGGCGCGAGGACGGAACCGCTTAAGGGTCGGGCCTTCGTTCACGTATGCTTCAGAAACATACAAGTTTTGTGCATCTAAGTCAAAGTTGTGTTCTGCGTTTGCAATAGCAGACTTGAGCACCTTTTCCACGACAGGAGAACCTGCACGAGGGGTGAATTCAAGAATTGCCAATGCTTCAGCAACGTCGCGACCGCGAATCAAGTCAATGACCAAGCGCGCTTTGCGAGCAGCGATCCGCACGGTCTTAGCCGTAGCTTTAGCAGAAGTAATTGTTTCAGCCATGTATGATGCGCTCCTTTCTAGCGAGCCTTGGTTTTCTTATCGTCGGCGGCGTGCCCACGGAAGGTACGAGTTGGCACGAATTCACCTAACTTATGACCGACCATGTCTTCAGAAATGAAAACTGGGACGTGCTTACGACCATCGTATACGGCGATGGTGTAACCGATGAAACTTGGGAAAATGGTGGAACGACGAGACCAAGTCTTGATGACTTGCTTCTTTTCGCTATCTGCCTGTGCTTCGATCTTTTTCATCAGATGAGCATCGGCAAAAGGTCCTTTTTTAAGACTGCGACCCATTATGTGACCTCCTTTATTCGGTGTGATTCAGACTACTTCGTCTTACGGTGACGAACAATGAACTTCTCAGACTTAGCTTTATGGCTACGAGTCTTCTTACCCAAGGTCTTCTTACCCCATGGAGATAATGGTGATGGACGACCGATTGGGGCTTTACCTTCACCACCACCATGTGGGTGATCGTTAGGGTTCATAACTGACCCACGGACAGTTGGACGGAAGCCTAACCAGCGCTTACGACCAGCTTTACCAATGCTGATCAGTTCGTGTTGTTCGTTACCAACAGCACCGATGGTCGCACGGTTAACAGCAAGGACCATACGAACTTCACCAGAAGCCAAACGTACAGTGACATACTTGCCATCATCGTTTTTACCTAACACTTGAGCCGTTGCACCAGCAGAGCGGGCCAATTGGCCGCCTTTACCAGGCTTGAGTTCGATGTTATGGATCGTGGTCCCATCAGGAATGTTCTTTAAAGGCAAAGCATTGCCGACTTTGATATCAGTTTCTTCACCAGAAACGACCTTGTCGCCAACTTTTAAGCCTTTAGGTGCGAGGATGTAGGACTTGACCCCATCTTCGTAATGCAGTAAGGCAATGTTAGCGGTCCGGTTTGGATCGTATTCAATTGCCACCACCTTGGCCACAATGTCGTCTTTTTGACGCTTGAAGTCGATCACACGGTAATGTTGCTTGTGACCGCCGCCACGATGACGTACTGTGATGTGACCGTAGCTGTTACGGCCGGCAGTGTGACTTTGATCTTCCAGAAGAGTCTTTTCAGGGCGCTTCTTGGTGATTTCGGCGAAGTCGGAACCGGACATGTTCCGGCGACCGTTCGTCGTTGGCTTGTACTTAATAATCGCCACGAGTATTTCCTCCTATAAATGAATTTCTGGAACTAGTCTTCAAACAACTTGATTTCTTTAGAATCAGCTGTCAAAGTAACGATCGCCTTACGGCGCTTCTTGGTGTAACCCACGAAGTTACCTTGGCGCTTCTTTTTGCCGCGAACGTTGGCAATATTGACACTGGCTACCTTGACGTCGAAGATTTCTTCAACGGCACGGCGCACTGCTTGTTTTTCAGTGTGCAAGGCAACTTCGAAGGTGTACTTCTTATTGTCCATGCCGGCCATGGATTGTTCAGTTACGATCGGGCGTAAAATGATATCGCGTGCTTCCATTATGCGAGCGCCTCCTCAATCTTTTGGAGCGCAGATTGGGTCAAGATCAGCTTGTTGTATTTCACAACATCTAATACGTTGATCCCGTCTGCGGCAACAACCTTAACGTTAGGCAAGTTGCGGGCTGCAAGTGCGGCGTTGTCATCCCCATCTAAAACCACGAGGGCTTTTTCGGAAATTTTCAATGCGGCCAAGCTTTGGGCAAATGCCTTGGTCTTTGGTGCGTCGAATGCGAAAGCATCAACGACAACCAATTCGTTATCTAACACCTTTTGAGAAAGGACGGACTTGATCGCCAAGCGACGGACCTTCTTGTTGATGGTGTAGGAATATGAACGTGGGTGTGGGCCAAAGACGATACCACCGCCACGCCATTGTGGGCTACGGATGGAACCTTGACGCGCACGACCAGTACCCTTTTGACGCCATGGTTTGCGACCACCACCAGAAACTTCGTGACGGTTTTTAACCTTGGATGTACCTTGACGAAGGGAAGCACGTTGCATGATCACTGCGTCAAAGACGGCGTTTTCGTTGGGTTCGATTGCCCAGATCGCATCGTTTAAATCAACAGTGCCATTTTCTGAGCCGTCTTGTTTGTATAAAGTAACGTTAGCCATTAGTTATTTTCCTCCCTTCTTGGATTACTTTGCTGCTTTAACAGCGGAACGGATCACAACGTTGGACTTGTTGGCACCTGGCACGTTACCCTTGATCAGGATGACGTTGTGTTCCAAGTCTGCGGAAACGACCGTCAGATTTTGCATGGTACGAGTGTGGTTACCCATGCGGCCTGGTAACTTCTTGCCTTTGAACACCTTGTTGATGATCGCGCCAAGAGAACCAGGACGACGATGGTAGCGAGAACCGTGGGCCATAGGACCGCGAGACTGACCATCTTTTTTAATGTTACCTTGATAACCGTGACCTTTGGAGATACCAGTGACATCCACGATGTCGCCAGCTGCAAATGCGTCTGCGGAGACGGTTTTGCCTACTTCATATTCGCTAAGCGCTACATCACGGAGTTCTTTAATGAAGCGCTTAGGGGTTGTATCAGCTTTTTTAGCATGACCAACACTTGGCTTATTGCTAAGTACTTCGCGTTTGTCGCCATAGCCTAATTGCACTGCTTCGTAACCGTCAGATTCAACAGTCTTCACTTGCAATACAACGTTTGGGGTTACGTCAACAACTGTTACGGGAACAAGTTCGCCGTTTTCAGTGAAGACTTGCGTCATGCCAATTTTCTTACCTAAGATTCCTTTACGAGTCATGGTACACCTCCAATTCTTTAAAATTATAACTTGATTTCGATATCAACGCCGCTTGGCAAGTCGAGCTTCATTAAAGCATCAACTGTCTTAGGGGTTGGGTTAACAATGTCGATCAAACGCTTATGAGTGCGCATTTCGAATTGTTCACGCGAATCCTTGTACTTATGTGGTGAACGTAAAACCGTGTAAAGGGTACGTTCAGTTGGCAGCGGGATCGGACCTGAAATTTGTGCGCCAGTGCGCTTTGCAGTTTCAACGATCTTATCTGCGGATTGATCAAGAATCCGGTGTTCGTAGGCCTTAAGGCGAATACGAATTTTTTGTTTTGCCATTGTGTTACCTCCTTCGTCCATTATCATTTAGTAGACTAGCTCCGTGGGAATTCCCGACGCGCTGCCGTGGCAAAGCGGCCGGGCGTGTCGCAACCTCTCACATCCTCGCTTTTTGATTCACAGTGAACCAAAAGTGCACAGTAACCCAACTAGATTACACAGCACTTGACTAGTATACAAAAATCTCTGCGCCGGCGCAAGCATTTTCTGAATATTATTTTTCTTGTGGCCGCGGCATGACGGGCTTCGTGGCGCATTTCACATGGTCACCCCTTGTCTTGACTTCCAGATCGCCATAGCGTATTCTCAAGGCAACTCATTTCACAACGTTTTGGAGGCTATTATGACAAAAGCATTATTGATCATCGACTACACCAATGACTTTGTGGCAGACAAAGGGGCCTTAACTTGCGGGAAAGTGGGCCAAGTGTTGCAACAGCCGATCGTCGACTTAGCGCAAGACTTCCTATTAAATGGTGATTTTGTTTATTTGCCGACTGATGTCCACACCCCACATGATCCTTACCATCCTGAAGCCAAGTTGTTCCCACCGCATAATGTGCGCGACACTTGGGGCCGGGAATTATTTGGCACCGTGGCAGACTGGTACGCGCAAAACCAAGCCAATGATCATGTTCAACTGTTTGACAAGACCCGCTACTCCAGTTTCGCCGGAACGCCTTTGGACTTATGGTTGCGCGAGCGTCACATCGATGAATTGCATTTGACTGGCGTGTGCTCTGATATTTGCGTCTTACACACTGCCGTTGATGCGTATAACTTAAACTACCCTTTGGTGATCCATCAAAACGCCATTGCCACTTTCACCCCTGGCGGCCAAGAATGGGCCTTGAATCACTTTAAAACCGTTTTGAACGCGCAAGTGATTTAATTCACCTTGTTCATTGTAAAAAGCCAACGACTTGTTTACCATTGAAGGTAACCTAATGAAAGTTGGCCCATTATGAGCAAGATCGCAATCGTTACCGACAGTACCGCTTATCTCACGCCTGAACAGATCAAAGGTTTGCCGATCAAAATCGTTACCACCCCGCTGATCGTCGGCGGGGAAACCTTTGAAGAAGGCGTGGATATCACGCCTGAGCAATTCTTTGCCAAAATGCGTGCCGCTTCAGATTTCCCGCATACCTCGCAACCGCGCTTAGCGGATGTGTTAGCGATCCATCAAGACTTGTTGAAGCAAGGCTATGACACGGTGATCAACATTTACTTATCCAAAACGATCTCTGGCATCAATGCCACGATCTCAGCGGCTGCTCCTGAAATTGAAGGCCAACATGTGGTGGTGTATGATTCACAGATCACTGTGATCTTAATGGGTCAAATGGTCCTCACTGCTGGGCAAATGGCGAAAGCCGGCGCCAGCTTAGAAGCGATCATCGCGCGTTTGGATCAGCTGCGCGCTTCCACTGATGAATATTTCATCGTGAATGACTTGATGCATTTGGTGCGCGGCGGCCGCTTATCCAATACCGCTGGAATGCTAGGCAGCATGTTGCACATCAAGCCGCTGTTGACGTTTGATGATTCGCACAAGATCGTGGTGTTTGAAAAGATCCGCACCTTAAATCGCGCCACTGCCCGCGTAGAAGCTTTGTTTGCCGAAGCGTTGGCGCAAGCAGACTACCCGATCAAAGCCTGGGTGATCGACGCAGGCAATGCCGAGTTAGCCGATCAATGGCAAACCACGCTGAAGCAGAAATTCCCGCAAGCTGATATCCAGCGTTCTTTCTTTGGCCCAGCGATCACCACCCATATCGGTGAAAAAGCCATCGCCTTAGCTTGGATGCGCGACCCAGATCGTGACCAAAAATAAAAAGCCTTCGCAGGCTTTTTTATTTTGGCCCGCGTTTTACAATCAAGTTAGCCACTATCGTTAGCACTCAGACAAAATAAAAAACACCAAGTCGATACGACCTGTTATCATTAAAGTTCCTACACAATTAATGAAAGAGGTATCGTCTTGATGCA